>CANHLZ010000001.1 GCA_947461595.1 Bacteroidota bacterium
ATGCCAGTATACCTTACAATTCCCGAATAGGTTTTAATAGAAGTAAAAACTAAGGCATTGGTAATAAACACCAAAATAAAAGTATTGAGCACCGCTTCCCAACTTAGCCCTAACAGTGTTAAATTTTGCTTAACAGCAATCGCTAAGAATAGCGAAAATAAAGTGCCCCCAATATCTAATGAAAATATGACCCATCTGGGGACAATACTAAAATTTTTAAACATGCTACTGGTTTTTAAAAAAAATTAATTAAGCGATTATTTTTTTATACAAACTCGAAAACAATAGATACAAAACAGTAAAGAAGCCTGCTGAAAAGCCACCAAGGATAATCGACTTCAATTTGCTTGGTTTATCTTTTTCTAATGGGAAAATAGGACGATCTATAATTTGTATTAAAGGCGTTTCTTTTCTTAAAGCTACTTTAGCCAATTCTAATTGTGTCACCAATTGGATTAAGATAGTAGTATTGGCTTGAACATCTACCTGCATCTTTTTGCCTATCGAGTTTTTTATATTTAAAGATGGATTTAAATTAAATACATTATCGTTAGCTGAGGCAACACCCGAAATAGCAATATTTAGTTTGATACGAATGCTATCAACTTGCTTTTGTAAAATTTCTACATTCAAGCGCGATTTTTTGCTTTTGGTTTCAATATAAAATTGAGAAGTTTCATTGGCCAAGTTTTCACAAAATAACTTTGCAAATTTTTCACTTTTACTTACTACTTCAATTTTGGTGATAGAAACATTTTTCTCCTTTTCAGAGATAATTAAGTAATTAAGATCAGTCAAATTTGTAAAGAATATTTGTAAAATAGAATCCTGCAGCAGTGTAAAATTGGATCTGTCTGTATTGGGTAAAAATTGTATATTTTTTAATGTAGGTTTATCATTCCAGCTTTCTCTTAATTTATTGATTTGTATATAATATTCAGCCAAGCTAATGGTATCGCCATTTACTATTATTGGGTTCAGTAAAGTTTTTTCCACTAGTAAACGGCTTTTCATGAGTTCCATTAAATTAGGTCCAGCAAATGCACCACCACCTTTGCCACCTAAATCAATACCGAAAGTACTAGCCAAGCCGCCCAAACCTTCACCACTAGATGCCTTATCCTCTTCCAAAGCAAAAGTCAGCACAGCTTTATAAGTTGTCTTTTTAAAAATTGAATATACTAGCCCAATAGAAGCACCAAACACCCCAGCAAGAAATATAATTTTCCATTTTGTTTTTAAATAAGCTACCCACTCTTTAATCTTCTGAATCAATTCCTTTAATGAAATTTCATCTGAATTGGGATTGCTCATTGTATTCATATTTTGTTCGGTCATTATGTATAAATTATTTTGTCAACAATTTCAATGTCGCTATTGCGGTAAATACTTGGGCAAATACGGTAGTAAAAGTCAATATAGTAGAAAGTGGTTTTTCTAATTTTTCATTGGTTTCAGGAAGGATTAATTCACAACCTGGTTTAATAGCAGGGCTTATTCTAAAAAATCCAAAATGCTTGGTTCTATTACTTTTACCATTGGCATACACCACATAAGCGCGTCCTCTTTTTGCATATTCGCTTATTCCGCCAGCTGCCGATATACAATCGTTGATATTAATTCCATCCCTATAAACAATATTAGTAGGCCTTAATACGCCACCGCTTATTTTAATGCGGTTGTCAATTTTAGGAATCACCAATTCATCCTTGTCTTTTAACACCAAATCCTCTTCCGAGCCTGGATGTGCAATAATATAATTGATGTCTATGGCTATTTGATAATATTCGTTGCTTAAACTTTGTACTATAGCATTAATGGTATCGGTTAACTTTTTGTTGGCATTTTGGTCTGCTGCCGTATTGCTCAACTGTTTTTGAATATCGAACTTTTCTGCTTCCTGTTGTGCTTTAAATTTTCTTCTATAAACTTCTTCAATACTTGTTTTGGTTTCATCGGCTTTTAGGGTATCGATGATATTTTTATTTCTTTTAATAAAAGCGGCTTCCCCATAGGCATCCCCTATCAGCCCGCCAGCCCTATTCACAATATCACTTACTCTTTCTACCCTGGTTCTTAATGTATATTTGCCTGTATTTTGAACCTGTCCGGTGACGGTGATTACTTCAGGCGAGGTAAAACCTGCTTTTTTAGTAATAGTCACTACATCAAAAGGTTGCAAAACAATATTTTCATGGCCTGGGTTAAAACTTAAATCCCCATTGATTTCTGTTTTATAAATAGTAGATACCTGGTTATTGTCAACTTTGTTTGCAAATTGAACCATTCTAGCTACTTCAATACTTTTATTGGCTGAATAATTAAATCCCCCTGCCATTAATATCAAATCTTTTACCGTCATACTATCTAGATAAACATAGCTACCCGGATTTCTAATTTCTCCCATTAAATTTACCGATAAAGAGTCTCTTAAATCCAATACCGAATTAATATATAGTTCATCCTCTCTTTGTAATAAAATATTTTCGGTGGCATCCTTTTTTAAGGCCTTGCCTAAATTTATACTAATGAGTTCTTTTAATAAATTGGGTTTCAAACGAATCAATTGAGCCCTGCCTGTATAAGCATCTTCTTTTAATCCATCGGCCCTTTCTACTAAATCGGCAATACGCATACCGGAGGATAATTCATACACATCAGGTCTAAATACTGCACCAGATAATTTTACTCTGTTTTGAAAACGATCTAATATTTTAGAAACTATAAATACATCGCCTCCACTGGGTTGATATTTTTCAAAATCAAATTTTGCTAAATCCTTAACCGATTTTTCTTTATCTGATTTTTGAATCACTTTGACCACTGCCGTATAAGCCTCATCATCAAAGCCACCTGCATAGTTTACAATTTGACTAAAATTTTCTTTGCCCACCAATTCAAAAATTCCTGGACGTTTTATTTGGCCTTGAACTTCTATTCTGTTTTTATAAGGGGGTACGCGAATAACATCATGGTCTTTTAAGCCTATATTTTGAGACTGATCTCCATTTTGCATAAAATGGTATAAGTCGATGGTCTTAAATAATTTATTATTTCTAATTAATTCAATAGCTCTATAAGTTCCAATTTCATTTGGCCCACCAGCTTCAGTTAAAGCGCTTAACAGATTTGATAAGGAAGATATATTGTAGTTGCCACTTCTGGCAGCACCTATTATGGTTACTTGTATGGTTCGAATTTTGCCTAAGGTTAATGCTAATTTAGATTCCCCTCTTGCGATACTAGGATAAGCGCTTCGCATCATTTGTTGCTTAATACGGTCCATAGCCGATTCAATCGTCAAACCAGCCACTTTTATTTGCCCAACATTTTCTATCTGAATAATGCCTTCTTTGCTTACTAAAAGATCATCATTAAATTCTTGTACACCATACACCACTAATGTTAATTCATCATTAGGCCCAATTTCGTAATTCAAAGGGGTGGCCATATTTTGGTTTGCTCCAAATCCTGTTCCAGTGTTGTTAAATAATTCCGCGCCGTAAATTAATGGATTGATATTATTTTCTTGATTTGCTTTGATTGCTTTCCCAGTGGTATCTGCCATTGAGTTTTGGCCTTTTGTTCCCGAGATTTTTTTTAATAAAGAGGTAGACTTGGCATTAGGCCCTTTGGTGGCGCCTATTTTATCTATTAGTTTCGCAAATTCTTCTGGACTCATTCCTTTTGCAATGGCTTGTTGCTCCACTTGGTCAATACTCATGCCCGATTGTTTTAATTGGGATTTTATTTTACCAATTTGAGCCTCGGTTAAGGCATCCGCTTTAAAAGTGCTTAAGTCCTGATCACTTAAAGGGTTTTGTGCATACAGTCCAATGCTAAAACAAACCAGTAGTAAGCCAATAAAAAACAATTTCATTATATTAGAATTTAGTAAAAAAATATTTTTTATAGAATATTTTCCTTAGTTTTTACAGGGCTTCGCCATTCTTTGTCACATTATAAGATTAGGCTGACAAAGTATCTAGAATAAGTTTAGAACTATTAAAAAATAGCCTTCACCAATTTAGAGACTAAAACCGAGATAACTATTTCAAAATTAACACTTTATAAATAATTTAGGGGGATAGGATTTATAATGTAAAAATACCTAAATATAAGGAACTAAACAAAAAAGTTAATCTATTGTTTAATAATACACTATATATTTAAAATATATTTAATATTAATGATACTTTTACACAATTTTTTGGAAGTTACCTCTTACCAAAAGGAATTAACTTTTGAATAGCTAAAGCAAAATAAAAAACTAAGTAATTTTTTAAAGTATAGTCCGTACCAAGGGGTTCGTAATGATGCAATTTTGAATGTCTGTATAAAGAATCATGCCCATCACCATAAAACACCGTTACCGACTTCCCTAAGGCAGCAGCTAAAGTAGCAGTGCCTGTAGTTAAACAGTATACGCGTTGGCAAGAAATGATTAAATCACATAGCTCAAAAATAGAAGCCGTAGAAATTTCGTTATTTGCTGAATGAATAGTTAAGCTTCTATTTTTTAAATTACGCATCTGATAATCCACTTGTATCTTTTCCTTTTTAAACCATTCTTCAATTTTTTTACCTGACTTTAATTTTCCAGTAAAAGAAATATAGTTGGGATCATACACTACTGCATCTAATAGATCCTTCCGTTGATGGGGGGTATAATAAATTTCTGGCTCATGATAGCGGATTCCATCTTCTAAACCATAAGCCAACATGATAGCGTCTAATAAATTTTGTGATTCGTTTACTTTGTCAGGAAAATGATATTCCCCTATTTCTTCTGTAAAACCATCCAGCCATGGATTCAATTTCCAAATTAATGCAATCGTATCGGAATGGCGACAGTCCGATTGATTGGAAAACAATACTTTATCATAAGCACCTGTTTCTTTTGCTATACGGGGTAGATGGCTAAAAAATAAATGATCCCCTAAGCCCCCTTTTTTTATTTGGATAATAAGTGTTTTCATTTAAATCTATTAAACCATTTGCCAAAAAAAGCTTTTTCAAAAGCGAACTTTTTTAAAAGATAGGGCTTTTTTTCTAGTGCTAAAAATTGCGTTAGTTTTTTTTGATGTTTCGAAGAGAGTTCATGCTGGTAATTTTCTAAAAATAATTGAACCATAATAAATCTTTCCATTAAATAATTATTATTACTAAATAATAATTTAATATGATTTAAATATCGACGCCATCTACCAACTTTTTTAAAATGACTAATGGTACTATTTTGTTCATGTTGTCTATAAGAAATTAAGGACTCCTTAATTGAATAGGCGTTCCCTAATGCATAAGCTAGCAGGGCCATCCAGGCATCATGATTAAAATTAGCATTGATGGGCATGTTTTTAATATGCAGTTTCATCGATTCATTACAGAGGGTGGTACAACCTAAAACAAAATTTCCAAACAATAAGGTATCAAGGGTATGCCGATACTTATCATGTCCTAATTCATTTCTAAAAGAAACATTGATTAATTTTCCATTGGCATCTATAAAATTTAAATCACTGTAAACCAAACAAGGTGTCAAAGGATTTTCAATGTTTCGCATGCATGCCATACACTTTTCTAATTTATCGACATGCCAAATATCGTCCTGATCGGACAAAGCAAAATAATAGCCTGCTGGAACCTGATGAATGCCTTGCTTAAAATTAGCAACAAGTCCTAGCCTAGTTTCATTTTGATAACAAGTTAACTTGCCTGCTGCTTGATATTTTTGTAAAATAAAATAGGTTTGATCTGTAGAACCATCATCAAAAACTATAAATAAACTTGGTGGAATAGTTTGTGCTAGAATAGATTCAATTTGTTCTTCTAAAAATTGAACACCATTATAAGTAGCCATGACCACTGCAATGGGTGATATATAATTATCCTTTGGAGAATGATCATTTAGAGACATCTGCTACAATCTTTTTAATTTGAAGATAAGATAATAAAAATTTATTACTAAATAAATATAGATGTAATAAAATATAAATTAAACTACAAGCAATCACTGCAATCAAACATATAAAAAAGGTATTATTGCTTAGCATCCTTACTCCAAAAACAATAGGTATAAAAGTACAAGCGGCTAATATGGACTGTCCAAAAAATACCCATGGATATTTAAATTGATACACTTTATTGGTATAATATAAATAAATTAAGCTTACACTTAATTCGGTGATGATGGTCGCAATGGCCGCCCCTTTTTCTTGATAATAGGGAGCAAGCATAAAATTTAAAAATGCGCTTATAACTAAACCCACCAGCATGGCAATAAATACTTCTTTGTTTTTTTCGGCAGGAATTAAAATTTGAAAAGCAAAAAAATGTCCAAACCCAATCAATAAGGGCAATACAGACATAATTTGCATGGGCAATATGCTTTTATTAAAAGCCACTCCGGAAAAAATATTCATAATTTCGGGGGCTAATAAATAAGTGCCAAAAGCCATAGGCACTGTTAACAATACTAAAAAATAAAAGGAATGAATTAAAATTTTCTTAATTTCTTCTATTTTATTTTCGGCAAATTTCTGTGATAAAACAGGAATAAATACTGTGCCCACACTGGTTACAAAGGGCAATAGCAATTTTATAAATTTAATAGAAGCTGTGTAAAAGCCCACTGCTATTGGGTTGGCTAAAAAGCCTAACAAAATAGTATCCCATAAAGTATAAATACTGGAGGCAGCGGTTGCACCAAAAATATACAATAAAGGTTTTAGATGCTTTTTAAATTCCAGCTCATAGCTATGGGCTTGGTGCTTTAAATAAATCACCAAAAAACTATATACCTGATTGCCGAGAATCGTAAAAATTAATACAACTAAATATTGATACAAATCATTGGGTGTCTTAACCCACAAATATAAAAATAGCAATGCCATTGCTTTTACTACAATAGACCGCAAAGCAATGGTTTTAAAATCGGCCTTGCCTGCATAATACCAATCGGTATAGGTAAAGCTTAATAACACCAAAGCGCCTGCCATCAAATACATGGATCTATCTGCACTAAAATAAGGTATATACAAAACACTCAACACATACAATAAAGTGGCTATTACACTTGCTATGAAAAATAGACTACTTAAGGATAAAAAAATTGATTTTGTTTTATGCTCGTCTTGATGATATTTGGCAATTTCTTTAACCCCATAAATGGGTATACCCAGGGCTGCAAAAAGTGCAAAATATTGCGCATAAGAGAAAATAAATTGAACCTGACCAATACCTGCTGGGCCAAGAACTCTTGCTGCATAGGGAAAGCTTATGATAGGGAATAAGATATTAGAGATAGACAATAGTAAATTGAATAAAAAATTCTTTTTCATGTCTATTTAATTTTCTAGCGTTACAATTTTTATATTATCAATAGACCAGCTTCTTGTACAAGTATCATTTTTAGCACCCCCCGCATCGCTTAATTCAAGTTCAAATGTTTTTTTAGTATGCGGTAAGCTATGAACCATTCTATAAACACTGGTTCCTCTTATACTATTTTTTTTACTACACACCCCTGGTAAATAAATTTCCTGAGCTTGATTGCCAGCAGGGCTAGTAGGACCATTATTAAACCAATTGGGATAAGCTTGTTGTATGGTACTATCATTAGAAAATCCAGTAATGAGTCGGTAAAGGCCATCCATTTTCATGATCCAAAGATTGTTTTGCCATTGATCATGTATGTATAAATCAAATTCCACCCTAATTATAGTGTGGCTGGGCAAGCTATCAAATGTCAAGTTTAATCTGCTATTATTAAAAGTGCCTAACAGTTTTTGATTTTGAAAATTAATTATTTTTTTAAAGGGAAATAGGCCGAAATTCGTTTCCGAAAGCCAACCTGCGGTAGTAATTCCTTTGGGATTACCTGCTTCAAAATTGTTTTCATAAATGGTATTAATATTGGTTAGGTCTTTTACACATCCATTGAAAAGGAATAAGGCTGCAAATAGGCACAGCAAGCGTATTTTATTCTCTTTTAATTGCATAACCAAATAATAATTTACTCAAAAATAGCCCTACTTCTTCAAACTTCCACTTCAATTTAAGTTTAAACCCTTTAAGTATTGAATTTTTGCAGTTTAGGTCTTAAATTGCAGCGTATGTTTTTGTTCCCAGTTATTTATATTACCCTGTTTATAGCCTCCCTTTACTTTTTGAAGGAAAAGCAACCAAATGGTATTTTTTTATTTATTTTATTTGGATTACCCATCTATACACTTTCCTTGTCCATCACCCATATGTATGGCTTTACCCCACTCGTGCCCGTACTGCAAACTTTTAAGGAAATGCTTATACTTGGTTTTTTTGTGTATGCCCTTACTCAACTTAGAACCGATAATAATTGGCAAACACTAGATAAAATCATGCTTGCGTTTTTTTGTTATAATTTATTGTATGTTCCTTTACCCATTGGGGGCTATAGTTTTTTTGAAAAAGTACTCGCCTTTAAAAGCTTAAGTTTTTTCCCATTGGTTTATTTTACAGGTAGGATTATAAATAATGATAAAATAGAATTAACCAGGGTTTTCCATTACATCGCCCTACTTACCATCATAGTGGCCATGGTGTTGTTCTTGGAACTAATTACGTACACGCATATACAAAGCATTAGTGGCTATGCCAAATACAATCAACACTTTTTTGATCAAGACCCTTCTGGGGCCTACGACTTATCATGGACTTTTCAAATTGAAAATGGCATGAAACGTTTTGCAAGTTTATTTTCTACCCCTTTAGAATTAGCGGCAGCCACTCTTGTTTCCTTGGCGGCCATTGCAGCCATCGTCACCAATAATAACAATAGTTTTAGCTTTTCAAAATTTACATTTATTGCACTACTGTGTAGTTTATTTTGTATCAATTTAGCTTTATCAAGGGCCTCTTTGGCAAGTTATTTGTTAATGTTGTATTGTTACGCCTGGTTCACCAATAAAAAAATAATTTTAAACACCATACACTATACTTTATTATTGGCTACAGTAGTACTAGTATTTTTTTCCTTTGATAGCGATTTTGTAGATTTCATCATTAATAGCATTACGTTTACCAATGCCTCCAGTGTGGGGCATTTAATTGAATGGGCCAATGGACTTGATTCAATGATAAGAAGCCCATTGGGTATTGGACTGGGCTCTTCGGGTCGTATATCCGCTTTTAGTGGATACAATGTGGGTGGTGAGAATGAATTTATTATTATTGGAGTGCAAACAGGCATCATTGCACTTGGTTTGTATATTGCAGCTTATGTTTACTTAATTAGAAAAACCTACCAAATATTTACAAGTTCAAAAGGCAGGATAAGAAGATTGGCTTTATTTTTATTATTGCTTAAAATTGGACTCATTATACCTCTTTTTACTTCAGAAGCAGAATCCTATATTTACATAAGTTATACTACCTGGTTTTTAAGTGGTGTGTTTATGAATATGGTGAGTAAAGAAAATAGCAACAATAAAACTGAAATTGGTCATGAGCTTATTTAAACTATTTGTGGACCATTCTAAAAAGGATTCTTTTGTTAATTCCATACGAAAAAAAAGATTTGCCTACCAAAAATTACTTATTGAAAAATTATTGGAAACAAAACAGGAAATTAAAATATTAGACATCGGAGGTGAAATTGAATTTTGGAAACACATGGGCTGGGAAAACAACAGATGCACTATTTATTTATTGAATTTGGAGGCCGTCCCAACCATAACCCCTACTTATGGCTTTATACAAATTACAGGCAATGCCTTAGCACTGCCTTTTGAAAAAGGGGAATTTGATTTAATATTTTCTAATTCGGTAATAGAGCATGTGGGTAGTTATACCAATCAGCAAGTGTTTGCAGCTGAGACAAAAAGAGTTTGTACCAAGTACATGATTCAAACACCCAGTATTTGGTTTCCATTAGAGCCGCATAGTTTACTACCTTTTTTCCAGGCCATTCCGCATCCCATAAGAGCCATTTTAATTATGTTTTTTAATATCAATTATTTCCCCAAACAAAAAACATATCAAGCGGCATTGGCTACTTCAAAATCTACGCTCATGTTTTCTAAAAAAAGATTTCAAGCTTTGTTCCCAGAAGCAGATATTCAAGTAGAAAGATTATTGGGCATTCCAAAGTCCTATACGGCTATAAAAATGTAATCATGCTACTGCACCAAAAAAAAATAAAAGTAGGAATTGATATCCGAGATTTAAAAATTTCAAAAACGGGCGCACATACTTATTTATATGAAGTGTGTAGCCATTTAGATCAAAATTCGGCTATATTTGACTATGTTTTTTTGGACACCCTGCTTCCTATTTATACAGGGTCTAATAAATTACTAAAACTAGGCGAACAGCTTTCTTTTTTTATTTGGAAACAAATTACTTTACCCATTAAGGCCACCATAAAAAAATGCGATCTTGTTTTTTGTTCTGATTATTTTGTTCCCTACTGCCCATTTAAATTTAAAACCATTGTAGTTTTTTATGACGCCTTTGTTTGGGAATACCCCGCACATTATAATAAATATTGGCTATGGGTTTTTCATACAATTGGAATAAATGCTGCCAAACGTTCCAAATACATTATTACCTTAACCCATTATGCAAAAAAACAAATTGTAAGTCACTCAGGAATAGATCCAGGAAAAATTGTATCTATTTATTTAGGACCAAAAACAAAAACCATTTTTAATTCCAAGGATGAATTAAACGATGAAGTAAATAAATATAATTGGCTTTTTAATAGCCAGTATTTATTGCATGTAGGCACTTTGGAAAAAAGAAAAAATATAGAAGCCCTCATCAATGCATTTGAATTATTAATAGCCAATGGCGACAACACCACTTATTTAGTTTTTGTGGGACAACCCAGCAATAAAGAAACCTTAAATGAGGATTCCGTTTTTTATAAAATTAACAACAGCAAGCTGCTTAGTGAACGCATTATTTTTACAGGTTTTTTAGCGGACGAAAGTGTTTCTATTTTTTATAAACATGCTACACTTTATGTTTTCCCTTCCATCAATGAGGGTTTTGGCATTCCGGTTTTAGAGGCATTTGCGCATCAGCTGCCGGTGATTATTGCCAATAATTCTTGCTTACCCGAAGTAGCGGGCGAAGCGGCCATTTCATTTGACCCCTATGATGTGCCAAAATTAGCTGAATTAATTAAAAAACTCTTGGACCAGCCCCATTTAAGAAAAGAGCTTATTGAAAAGGGTTTACAACGGCTGGAGCAGTTTTCCTGGGATAAAACAGTGCTTGAATTAGAGCAAGTTTTTCAAAAGGCTTTCAATAATAAGTAAACTAAATTTATAGTTTGCTATATTTATATTTTAAAACAAGTACTATTAGCGCATTAGATCATATACAATCAAGATTCAAGGGCCATTGGACTGGAAAAGATAAGCTTATTACCCTGGCTAGACTTGCTGGTTTTTTTGTACGCGGCTTATTGCATCGTCCATTTTTGGGCAGGGCCAAGGGATTGGTTTTAATAGGAAAAAACGTTTCCATCCGATATGCTGGTTATTTAATTGCCGGTAAGGATTTAATTATCGAAGACAATGTGGAATTAAATTGCCTTAGTAATAGAGGCCTTCATTTAGGTGATCGTGTGACCATTGGCAAACATGCCATTATAAGGCCCTCCAATATTTATGGGGGTGATATTGGAGAGGGTTTGAAAATTGGCAATAATTCAAATATCGGACCCTTTGCCTATATAGGCTGCTCTGGTTTTATTGAAATTGGAGACAACGTAATGATTTCACCGCGCGTAAGTATTTTTGCCGAAAATCATGATTTTGATAACCCCAATATCATCATGAAAGAACAAGGGGTTACGAAGAAATTTGTAAAAATTGAGGATGATTGCTGGATAGCAGCCAATAGCATAATTCTAGCAGGTGTAACTATAGGGAAAGGATCGGTGATTGCTGCTGGTTCGGTAGTTACAAAAGATGTTCCTCCTTATAGCGTTGTTGCTGGAGTGCCAGCAGAAATTATCAAGTCTAGAATTTAAAGTAATTTAAAGTACAATTTTACAGACCGGCCTGTAATGGCCACTCTGCTCTCGCTTTTGCTAAATTAGCATGCGTTCCTATATCAATTAAATAATCCTCATTTTCCCAACCACTCATGTGATTGATTAATTGGGGCAATAAATCAAAACCAATATCTGCTGGAATTTTATTTTTTGGAATAAGTTCAATGATAGATGGATGCGCTATATAAATGCCCGCATTGGCTAAAGGAGATTTAGGATGGGTGGGCTTTTCCACAAAATCTATAATGGTTTTTTTACTATCTAAAACAGCAATGCCGCAAGCAGTAGGGTTATTGGAATTAAATAAAGCCATACTAAATAAATGTGCTTGTCCCTGGTGGAAACTGTACAAATCTTCCAACTTCATAGAACTTAAATTATCCGAATAGATGATAAAGAAATGATCTTCCTCCTTAACAAAATCATAATTAGCCCTTAAAGTGCCTGCACTTCCTAATAACACTTCTTCCATAAAGTAGTTTACTTTAATGGCGGTATTAATTTTGGTGACATAGTCTTTCACCTGCTTGGGTAAATGATGCAGATTAATGAGTACCTCTGTTACGCCCGCTTGCTCCATCGCATCAAACCACCAATGAATAAGCGGCTTTCCCCCTATTTCAACAAGACACTTAGGAGTGGTTTTGGTGATAGGCAATAATCTAGTGCCAAGCCCAGCTGTTAATAAAAATGCTTTCATTAATTACTTAATGTTTAATAAAATTCGAGAGCCTGCCGGGTCAAATTGATACCTTAACTCTTTATATGGATGCATGGCGGCCCTAAATGATTCTCTATGGGCAGCTGGCACATAACTCATTAAAAAGCCACCACCCCCTGCACCTGCAATTTTACAACCTGTGGCGCCATTGGATAAAGCAATGTCTACCATTTCATTAATTTGATCATTACTTACTTTGCTGGCGAGCGTCTTTTTTAAATCCCAATTAATAGCCAACAAATTGCCTAATAGATCAAAATCTTTTGCATCAAAGGCGGTATCCAATTGATTCACTAAATTAGATATAGTTTGTAATTCCGTTACCCTTTTTTCAATATTGATTAATTGTTCCTGCAATACAGTTTCTGCCTTTCGCATCATTTTAGTATTGTGCAATATCAATGAATGACTCAATTTATTTTTTTCTTCTTCAGATAAATTAATTTCGGTAAGTGTTACAGTTTCATCTGCATTAAATTCAATTTTTTTAATGCCGCCATACGCTGCAATGTATTGATCTTGTTTACCAATGGGTTTTTTTAATTTTTCTATTTCAATAATACATGCCTCTTTGGCAATGGTCTCACTGCTTACTTGTTTTCCTTGAAAATGATACAAAGCATTTAATAACCCAACCGTTAATACGGAGGAAGAACCTAGCCCAGAACCTTTGGCTGTTATATCTGCCAAGGTAATAATTTCAATGCCTTTTTCTATTCCTGCATGTAGTAAAGCCTCTCTAATAATTTCATGTTTGATATCGGCCACCCGCTCAACAATTTCATTTTCGGTATAATGCAATACGATTAAATCATCCACTCTTTTTTTTACAATAACATATATATACTTATCAATAGAAGCAGAAATTACCTGCCCTTTATTGGTTTTATAAAAACTGGCGAAGTCGGTGCCTCCTCCAACAAAACTTATGCGCAAAGGGGTTTGTGACATGACCATAAATAAAAAATTTAATTTTTAATAAATTGGATTGGATCGCCATTGATAGGCCGATTCAATTATAGCAGTTAAAGAATAGGCGGGTTGCCAATGGATTAATTGATTCGCTCTTTCATTGGAAGCAATGAGCGAAGAGGGATCCCCTGGTCTTTTTTCTGCCAGGCTATAATTAATTTTTTGGCCAATCAATTGTTCCGTAGCATGAATTATTTCCATGACCGAAAAGCCTTTACTCGTGCCTAAATTAAGGATTTGATTCCAGTTTTCAATGGGCGCTTCCATCGCTAATAAATGGGCATTGGCAATGTCTGCAACATGAATATAATCTCGAACACCTGTTCCATCTTTGGTATCAAAATTATTTCCATATACAAATAACTGCTTCCTTGCTCCAATGGCGCTGTCTATGGCCAAAGGAATAAGATGCGACTCGCTGGGCCTGGATTCGCCATGTGTAGCTGTGGCACCCGCTGCACAGAAATACCTAAAAATAAAATACTGTAAACCAAATGAAGTAGCACAGTCTTGAATAATTTGCTCATCAAATAATTTAGACCAGCCATATGGATTAACAGGAACCAAGGGATGTATTTCGGTGATGGGGGAAAATTGAGGATTACCATATACCGCGGCGGTGGATGAAAATATTATTTTTTTTACCTGGTATTGTTCCATTTTTTTTAGCAGTGTAATAGTTCCCGAAACATTGTTCTGGTAATAATTTAATGGATGAATAACAGAGTCTGGCACATTGGCAGAGGCTGCTAAATGGATTACAAGTTCAATAGGATGTGTTGAAAATATTTTATCTAAAACGATTTCATTCCCGTAATCAGATTGAAAAAAAATAGCATTGGTGCTTATTGCTTCGGCTTTGCCATCACGCAAATCATCTATAATAATTAATTGATGCCCTAATTGCTGTAATTTTTCACTTACTACACTACCAATATAGCCGGCGCCTCCTGTGATGAGTATTTTCATAAGAAATTATAAACCGCCAAAAGCTTCCTTTGTTAGCCTTTCACGTAATTCAAGGACTATTAAATGGAATAAGACAGAATGAATACTTTCTACCGTGCACATTTCATTGAGTGGAACATGCACACTAAAATCGGAAGCTTTTTTTAAAGCGCCTCCATCAAATCCGGTTACCCCAATTACAAAAATATTTTTTTGTTTTGCGGCAGCTACTGCTTCCATAATATTTTTGCTATTGCCTGAGCCGCTAATACAAACCAAATAGTCGCCCTCTTTTGCAAAAGCATTAAGTTGTGCACTAAATATTTTTTCATACCCATCGTCATTGGCTATGGCCGAAATATGCGCAATATTATCTGTTAAACTTAGGGCTTTGATAGTTTTAGGGACTGGCTTATTAAAGAAAATGCCCTTGGTGATATCCTGCGCAAAATGAGAGGCATTGGCAGCACTCCCCCCATTTCCAATGACAAAAATGGTTTTTTCTGCCTCATAAGCTGCCGTTAAATGGTCTGCAAACCTTGTGAGTACTATTGGATCTAAATTCCCAATACAATCTTGAACTCCTTGTAAATATTTTGATATATCCATATTGGAAGCAAAATTAAGATATATTAAGTTTAAAAGAACTTTAAAATACCATGATTTCTATGAAAATGGATTTATTTTGCAGATATAATTAATACCTTTCCCGATATATGCATATCCTGTTTTTACATAGCTCATCGGACTTATATGGTGCCAGTAAAATATTGCTAGCCGTAACCAAGCTTTGCAAAGAAAAAAACCATAAAATTTCCGTTGTACTTTCAGAAAAAGGGGAGCTCGCAGAAAAATTAATGGAACTTGATTGCGCGGTATTGATTATTGACCTTTCTATATTAAGAAGACAATATTTTAACATAAGTGGAATGGTCAATAGGGCTACCCGTTTATGGAAAGCCTACAATAGCCTTAAACATATCTGCCAATCAGAAAAAGTAGACCTTATTTATTCCAATACCACGGGGGTGATTGTGGGTGTTTTGGTTGCATCAAAATTAAATATCCCACACATTTGGCATGTTCATGAAATTATTGAAAAACCAATATTGTTGTTTAGGCTCCTGAGTGTTTTGTTAAATAAAAAAATAAATAAGTCTGTGGTGGTGTCTGAAGCGGTAAAAAATCATTGGGCCAAATTTGTCAACAAATCAAAAATGACCGTTTTGTACAATGGGGTAGACTATTGGTTATTTGAAGATAAAAAAACCACTTTCCGATTGGAACACCATATACCAGCAGAGGCCCTAGTGATTGGAATGATGGGAAGGGTGCACTTTTGGAAAGGGCAGGATTATTTTTTAAGAATTGCAGGGCAATTGAATAAACAATTTTCAAACCTAGTTTTTGTAATGGTGGGAGACGCTTTTGCTGGCTATGAATATTTATACGACAATTTAAATAAAATTATTGTCGAAGAAAATTTAGAAGGAAAAGTAAAACAAGTAAATTACCGTAGTGATATACAAAATATTTACAACGCATTAACTATTTTTATACTTCCTTCGCAATTGCCCGATCCAGCACCAGCAGTAGTTACAGAGGCGATGGCTGCTGGCTTACCAGTAGTAGTGACCAAGCAAGGGGGTGCCATTGAAATGATAGAAGAAGGCAAATCGGGAATGACCATTCCATTAAATGATGCAGCCGCTGCGGCCACTAAAATAGCATGGTTAATACAAGATAAAGCAAATCGAGAAAAGATGGGTGCGGCTGCAAAAGCAAGGGTGAAGCAATATTTTTCTAGAGAAAATTTTAATGTGCAAATAATTAATTTCATTGAACAAAAAAGATAATAATACTATTACCGTTTCCATAATTGGTTCCCGAGGTTATCCAATTGTTTACAGTGGCTATGAAACTTTTGTTAAAGAAGTGGCAGAGCGTTTGGTAGCAAGTGGCATTCATGTGCGCGTGTATTGTCATAAAAATTTATTTATAGACAGGCCTAAAATGATTAATGGCATCCAGCTGGTGTATATTCCAACCATAGAAACAAAAATCTTAAGCCAGTTTGTGCATTCATTATTTTCAATGACTCATGCTTGTTGGAGCAATTCAAATATTATTTTAGCCGTCAATGCGGCGAATGGCCCCTGGGGTTTAATTGCCAAAATATTCAGAAAAAAAACCGCTATCAATGTGGATGGCATGGAATGGTTAAGGCCTAAATGGAAGGGCCTAGGGGCGCATTATTTTAAAATGGCCGCCTGGATGGCTACTCGATTGTATGACTGCATCATTACAGATGCCGATGCCATGAGGCAGGTTTATTTACAAGAATTTAATACAGATTCAACAGTTATCGCCTATGGTGCTAATATAAAATATACTGAAAATCAATCACTTATAACTAATTTAGGCATCATTTCGCAGGATTATTACCTAATCGTAGGCAGGCTGATACCCGATAACAATGCCGACCTTATATTAGCGGGCTATTTGGCCTCCAATTCTGGAAAAAAATTGGTTATAGTAGGTGATGTCCCCTACCAGGACCATTATGCTCAAAACATGAAGTCAAAAGCGAGTAAAAATGTGGTGTTTTTAGGCTATGTGACAGATCAAGAAGTGCTAGCCGAATTATACCATCATTGTTATGCTTATTTACATGGCCACGAATTTGGCGGAACCAACCCCACCATGCTTAAAGCCATGGCCTATGGCTGTGCTATTATTGCCCTAAATACAGTTTTTAACCAAGAAATGTTACAAGCCGGTAAATTTGGCCAATTTTTTGAAAAAACTCCTGCTTCTCTTGCCTTATCTTTGCAGCAAGCGGAGCAGCCCCTTAACTGCATGGCAAAACTTAGATCCAATGCAAGAAATGGGCTCACCGATAAATACAATTGGGACAAAGTGTCAAATGCGTATTGTAAAGTGTTCAAAGAATTATTAATTAATGGCAAACCCAAAATCACATAAGTACTTATTACTAAGATATATTTTTGACGCACCCATTGTTTTTGGTTCTTATTTATTAGCCCTCTACTTTTCGGGAATTTTAGCCATAACTGAAAATAATTTTAACAATTACCTATTTTCATTTGTCATTATTGCGGTTTGGTATACGGCTGCCTCTTTTTCTAGATTATATGCAGATAGGCGTTCCAATAAATTTTCTGAAGAAATTATCTTTATTATTTATAGCCTTATTTTATTTTCCATTTTACTAAGTTCTATTGCATTTTTTTTAAGGTTCTTTATAAAATTTACGGGCGAATTTTTCTTTTTTCTCATTTTGACTCTTTTTATTTTACAAACCATTGAAAAATATATTATTCGAAAATTACTGCATGCAGCCATATTTCAAGGGGCCTTATATGATAACATTTTAATTATTGGAGCTACTAGCACTGCTTTGGATTTTATTGATACCATTCATAGATATTATTATTACGGGTACAAGTGTATTGGTTTTTTAGATGACGAGAAAAAAGAACTCAATGAAACGGAATACTTGGGTAAAATTGAAAATTTACCTAATATTTTACAACAAGGAACAGTGGATGAAGTAATGATTGCCTTGAATAATTTTAACAGCGAACAAATTCAAAATTGTATTGAGATTTGTGATTACTACCGTATTAAAGCAAGAATTGTTCCAAATGTGCAACAATTTGCAGGGGCCAGTGGACAAGTAAATAATATTGGCTTACTCCCTGTTATTAATATTAGGTCATTGCCATTGGACAAGGAGGAGAATAAAATACTAAAGCGAATTTTTGATATTGTATTTGCATCGCTATTTTTTATCCTCTTAGGATGGTGGCTACTTCCTTTAATTAGTTTGGCCATAAAAATTTCTTCCAAAGGGCCCGTTATTTTTAAACAAGAAAGATGGGGTTTAAATAATAAAAAAATTATTTGCTACAAATTTCGAACCATGGTAGCTGATGAGCATGATCTTGATAGCAATGGAAACTATCAACAAGCTACCCGTAACGACCCTAGAGTTACTAAATTGGGTTCCTTAATGCGCAGTACCAATATGGATGAACTACCACAATTTTGGAATGTTTTAATTGGTAATATGAGTGTTGTAGGCCCAAGGCCCCACCCCACTCCTTTGAATATCGAATCCATGCATACCATAGAAAATTATATGTTACGCCATATTGTTACGCCAGGCATTACAGGCTGGGCGCAAGTAAACGGGGCACGTGGAGAAACCAAGGAAACAGGGTCTATGCAAAAAAGAATCAATTTTGATTTGTATTATATTCATCGTTGGACTTTTTGGCTGGACAGCCAAATTATTTTACAAACTATTATTAATATTTTTAGGAGAGATCAAAATGCCTACTAAAATTTATATGAAAAAGAGTTTACTTTTTACATTTATTTTTTTCATTGGTTTTTTATCCAAATTAGCGGCACAAGAAGTGTATGAAAATCAGAATGCCGAAATATATAATTATTTATCCAGGATGGCTCAAAAAGGAATCATAGATTTCGAAGACCATATAAGACCACTAACCAGATCATATTTAAATACATGCCTAGATAGTGTAAAAGCTAAAAAACAGCAACTTAGTCCAATTGAAAAAGAAGAATTGGCTTTTTATATACAAGAATACAATTCCATTATTAAAAGCGAAATACAATTAGACAACCAAGTTCAGTTTTTTAAAAAAGATAAGGTAGGCAGATGGAGAAGCATGTTTGCAGAAAATGCCAACGCACGCATCTATGTTGAGCCAGTTTTTTCGGGAGCCTTGGTAGAAGGCACTCATATTAGTTATAAAGAGCAAAGTGCTGGGTTTCGTTTTTTTGGTACTGCTGGGAAACACTTTAGTTATCAATTTTTTGCAAATGATGTGAATTTAGATGGCAAGGGTTATGATACCACAAGATTAAATTCCAATCAGACTGGTTTTGTTCGAAAAGATACTTCAAAACAAAAGAGTTTAAATTTTGTAGAATTTAGAGGAAGTATTAATTATAGTTTTAAAAATGGAAATATAAGTTTTGGGCAGGATCATTTATTATATGGTTATGGAGAAAACGGAAGGGTGGTATTGTCTGATAAAGCCCCTGCCTTTCCTTTTTTAAGATTTGATTATAGCCCTTTTCCTTGGTTAAGGTTTAATAATACACATGCTTGGTTAAATTCTAAAATAATAGATTCAAGTAAAACTTATGGAACCGGAAATGAAATATTTGGGGGCGTTCGCCAAATATTTATTCCTAAGTTTATGGCTACACACAGTATACTTATAAAAGCAGCTAAAGGATTGGATATTAGTGCAGGAGAGTCGATCATTTATAGTGATCGCTTTGATGTTGGATATTTAATTCCTGTTATGTTTTTTAAATTGTATGACCAGATGGTCAACAATAGTCATATTCAAGCTGGATCCAATGAGCAATTGTTTTTTAACATCAGTAGTCGAAATCAATTAAAAAACACTCATTTATATTCAAGTGTATTTATTGACGAGATAAGAATTAGCACCATTTTTGACAAAACTAAAAGTCGCAACCAATTAGGATATACCATTGGAGCTGCCATTACCGACTTCCCTATTAAATATTTAACTTTTAATGCCGAATATACAGGCATCAAGCCTTTTGTTTACAATAACCTAATTCCTGCTCAAACCTATACCCATCAAGGCTATAATTTAGGCGATTGGATGGGTAGTAATGCTGATAGGCTTTTATTTTCCATTAAGTATACCCCTATAGCAAAATTAAAATTAATGGTTCGTTATCAAGCCTTACGCAATGGAGATAAAGGCAGTATGGTAGACCAATATTTACTAGCGTCTCAACCCCCCTTTTTATTTGGGAATTTGATGAGCAGAAAGGAGCTGTATCTGCAATCTTCTTATGAGCTATATAACGGATTGGTTTTTAAAGCCTGGTATAGTAAATGGAGCGGTAATATCTCTAGCTGGAGCATGGGGGTGAATTACGGTTTTTAGCCTTATATTTGCTTTATTTTAATTTTGAAAATGAAGCCAAAACAAATTTACCTATTGAATAAGTTAATTGCATTAATAGCGTTCCTGATGATCATTGGGAATCAATCATTTGCCCAAACTAATAATACGGGAATTCCAAGTTTAAAATTGGGTAAACTTTCAGATCAGCAATTATTAAAAACCTGGCAGCAAACCCAACAATCGGGTTTATCTGAATCAGAGGGAATTAACCAATTGGTTAGAAAAGGACTTGACCCCGCCGATGTAAACACTTACAAAAAAAGGTTATTACAATTACAAGGCATGTCTAGAGCAACTAATTCTGGAGCAAAGCCTTTAATTAAGGACTCGGCTAGTTTCATGCAAGACAGTACTTGGGTGAGTGAAATTCCAAAAATTAAAGCCAGATCACGTTATTATGGCTATGAATATTTTAGTAATCCTACGCCTTTATTTCAACCTGACGCCCGTGTTGCCACTCCATTAAATTATGTATTAGGACCTGGTGATGAACTGGCTATAAGTATTACCGGTATCCATATAAAAGACATGAATTTACGAATAAGTCCAGAGGGAAATATTCAATTAGAATACCTTGGATTTATTGCTTTAAATGGTTTAACTATTGAAGAAGCTACCAGAAAAATTAAATCGAAACTCTCCTCTATCTATACTCAATTAAATAATGGGAAAGATCAATTGTCTGTTACATTAAGTAATGTTAGATCCATTAGGGTAACTATAATAGGCGAGGCGGAAACCCCCGGTGATTATGTAATGAATGCGCAGGCGGGATTTTTTAATGTGCTTTATTTATCTAACGGGCCTACTGTAAATGGATCCTTACGTAAAATTGATTTAATTAGAAATAATAAAGTCATTGACAGTGTCGATTTTTACGAGTTCCTACAAAAAGGCATCACTAAAAAAAATATTAGATTACAAGACCAAGACATTATAAGATATAGAAATTATCAAAAAAAATTAATCTTAAGTGGCGAAGTGAAACGTCCTGCCATTTATGAATTAATAGACAGAGAAACACTGGCCGATGGTTTGAATTATGCAGGAGGCTTAAATCCGTCCGCCATAAAAGATATGGCAAAAATAGTGCAAAATGATACCAGAAGCTTATTGGTTAAAGATGTCGCGGTTAACGACTTTGCATTAAATATCCCACGCAATGGCGATTCTGTTTTTATTGATAAAATATTGGATGTGTATACGAACTTGGTGGTATTAGAGGGAGCAGTTTATCGCCCAGGAAATTATGAATTAACCACTCAATTAAGTGTTGGAAAATTAATAAAAAGAGCAGATGGTTTAAGAGAAAACGCCTACTCAAATAGAGCTTACATTAAAAGAAATAGGCCAGGTCAAGAGCCAGCATTAATTTCTTTCGATCTTAAAAAGATATTAGCCGGTATAGAACCAGATATCTTATTATACAAAGAGGATACCGTTTTTATTGCATCAGATGAAGAGTTAAAAAAGAATTTAATGGTAAGCATTGCGGGTGCTGTTAAAAATCCAGGTAATTACGCTTACCGTCGTGGAATGCATTTAGAAGATTTAATATTAATGGCCAATGGGTTTAACAATGATGCGGCCAATCACAAAGTGGAGATTTCAAGACTAAGTAAAAATAGAGCTGATACATTGGCCAATCAATTGATGGATATTCTTATTGTTAATGTAGATACCAGTTTAAAAAATACCACCGAAACCAATACGCTTGAACCACTTGATTATATTTTTGTTCCTAAACTACTCAACTATAGAAATTTAGGCGCTATCAAATTAGGGGGCGAAGTTTTGTATGCTGGAGAATATGCACTTGAAAAAAGAAATGAAACAGTACAAGAAGTAATTGCGCGTGCAGGAGGAATTTCTCCTTATGCTTCTCTTTCTGATGTACAGGTTTTTAGAAATTCATTGCGTGTAGGAACTAATGTTTTAGCCAATGTTAAAGACAATGATGCTTTATTATTGTTACGAGCAGGAGATAGTATATATGTACCAAGAAACGAGCCCTTTGTAGAAGTAAAAGGTGCCGTATTTAATCCACAAATCTTAAGTTACGAATCGGGAAATTTTAAATCTTATATATCTGAAGCAGGAGGTGTAACCGATAAAGGCAATTTAAAAAAGGCCTACGTTCAATATAGCAGTGGAATTAATCGAAAAATAAGACATTTCTTATTTTTTAGAAATTACCCAAGAATTTATCCTGGTAGTAAAATTATTGTTCCCGAAAAAACAGAATCAGATCGTAAAGGAATGTCCATCATAGAAGTATCTGCTTTAACTGGATCTTTGTCTGCCCTTATTAGTTTAATTAGTATTCTTAAAAAGTAGCTATAAAATGAATCAAACTATCAATAACAAAGAAGAAGCTCCCTTTTTATTGGCATCCCTCCTGCAAAATATTGCATCTTATTATAAATCTTTATTAGGCCATTGGAAAATTTTAGTCCTCATGGGCCTCATTGGTTTAGTATTAGGTTCCGCTTATGTTTTGATAAAAAATGATACTTATACCGCTTCAACCACTTTTGTAGTAGAGGACAATAAATCGGCTAGCGGCGGAATAGCTTCCGCTTTAGCAGGTCAATTTGGTTTTGATATTGGAGGATTATCAAGCGGCAGTGGTGTTTTACAAGGCGATAATGTATTAGGCTTATTAAAAAGTAAAACCCTAATTAAAAAAGCATTGTTGACTACTGTTGACTCAGTTGGTTCCGTCTCTGTTGCCGACTTATATGCCAACGCCTATGGCTATAGTCAAAAATGGTTAAAAAGTAAAGAAGTAGGCTATCAAGTTAGATTTAATTCAAATCCATTAAATAATGTTCGATTAGAGGATAGTTTATTACATGTTATTATCAAAAGAATTACCACTAAGGAATTATCAATTTTGAAACCAGATAAGAAATTAAGTTTATTCTCTATAGACGTAACTACCCGAAATGAAAACTTAAGTAAGCTTTTATGCGAAAGAATATTAAAAGTAACTTCCGAATTTTACATCGCTACTAAAACAAAACGGATTAGAGGAAATGTAGATCGTTTACAACAGCGGGTAGATAGCTTAAAAATGATACTCAATCAAAAAACATCTTCTTCCATTGATGCAAGCAGAGATTTGCTAGATATTAATCCTGTGTTTTCTCAAAACCAAGAAGTGAATGCAGAAATTTCTGGAAGAGATAAAATAGTTCAAGCCACTGTATTTGCAGAATTGACAAAGAATTTAGAAGCCAGTAAAACCATATTATTGCAAGAAACGCCAACGATTCAAGTGGTAGATGCACCCGAACTGCCCTTAAAAAAGAATGAGACCAGTTGGCTATTTTCAATTTTCATAGGAATAGCTTCATTGGAAGCATTAACCATAATTGGTTTATTCTTTTTTAAAAAAGTGGAAGTCTTAAAACCGGTAAGCTAAAGAAATATTGGTATGAAAATTAAATAAGTCATACCCATTTTCATAATACCCCTGCCCTTCTAAAATATACCATTGATAATTTAAAGCTCTACTAAAAGCCATATTTGAACTAAGCAAGAAACGCTTGTATTGATAATTGGCAATAACGGTAGTAGATACATCCACCCAATGTCTTGTAGCATCATTAGTAGCAGTAAAAGCATTATAATAAAAATCATTATTGTGTACTACTCTGTCAAATTTTAGACCTAATTTGGAAAACCCTTGCACAAAACCAATAGCGATGGTTTGTATATTACTTCCAGGGCCTACCGCCGCGCCTAATAATTGACCTTCATGGGTATATCCATGTTGCACTAGCTCACTAGTATACCAGCTTTTACCTTGGAAAGTTAAATCAGTAGTGGGTAATTGAAGTTGAGTAAACTCAGCTGCTAATTCAATAAATCGATGTTTACGCCTATCTTGAATAGGAACCAATTTTCTAACCCCTGCCACATACGCTCTTGGATAATTACTTTCATTGGCAATATTAATAGGAGTAGGCGATTTATCATTCCGCCCAAATTCAAAATATAATTCTGCATTGTCTTTAGGCATAACATAGCGAGAAAATAAAGAACCCATTGTCGCAGCCGTTTTCCCAGTGTATCCATAGCGCACAGTGGTAAATCCAACAAAAAAATGCGGTGTCCATTTGGGTTGCCAACTAAAGATAAGGCCTTGAATATTTCTGGCATCGGTAGGCTTTGGCTTGTAGAGTAAGGCTCCATTGTCATATCTGTAATGATCGGGAGGTAAGATACCAGAAGACGCTAAGCTCCCAGCAATAGCTTGCCATTCAATGGCTCCATATTTTGTATCTATGGGTTCAACAGTATTAACGGTAAAATGCTTAAACCCTGCTGCATTATTACTCAGGATTAAAGCATTGAATCGGCCTGGTCCCCACCACAAATTCTCATTCGACACCCCCAATTCAATTTTTTTATACTTATATTTTAAACTGGTTTGACCTAATAAAAATTTTCGATAAGAGCTCGTCCCAAAACTTTCAGGATTGTCAATGGTATTTAACCATCTATAATATTGTTTCCAAAAGACTGGATAATGCTCGGTTGGAAAGGTTTCAAAGGGTAAGTTCTGCGCAGTAATATATTCAGGCTTGATATTTAAACTAAAATTTTTAAAAGAAAATTTAACCCCTCCCGATAAAACCCATTGCATGCCTTTGCTTGGTATCATAGAACCATCATTAGTTCCATAAGGAATTTCACTATTAAATTGAGCCGTTCGATTAAAGGGCAAAAAGGAAATATTCACTTTTTTGTACTTAAAGGAACTATTTTTATACCCATTGATAGAATCGACCATCCTTAAATTAGAAGAAAAAGAATTAATAAGTAAGCTATTGGGTAAACCAAGTTCGCCAGTTAATTGTGTACGTCTAATAAAATCATTGGCGCCATCCCCTAACATAGAGCTGGACTGTGCCCAATTTTTTTCAATCAATAAGCTAAGTATAAAATACAATATGCAACGTTTCATGAATAATTTTTATTTACGAGGAAATATATATTGAATACTAATTTTACTATGAAAGTTTAATTTTGTTAACTCTTTCTCCCACATATAATTGGAACTATTGATAAGTTGTAGGGCGCCTCCAATAATATAATTTTTATATTTTACCTGAGGCAGTATCCCTATACTTAAATCAATCCATTTATTGCCATGGTATTCTGGATCACGATCGGTACGCTCTAAAAGAATACCTAATTTTGTATATCCATTGACCCATATAGCAGAAATGATTTGTTTATTGGCTGCATAACCTGCTCCAGCGCCTAGTATTTGATTATAATGGGTATAACCCTGGCCTATTTGTCCATGTACATACCAATTACCCGCAGATCGCAAAATGGCATCCGGTGATTGACTCAACTGCGTAATTTCAAGATTAAAATCGAGGTAGGTATTTTTATTTAATGGTTTTATTTTTTTAAACCCAATCACATGTGTAGCAGAATGTGTTGGTGCCATTAAATAATCTCTTGTATTGGCACCATAATCATTAAAACCATATTCAACATAAAATTCTGCTTTAGATTTTGGCATGACCCAACGAATAAAAAAGGAACCCAATTGATCAGTTTTTAAAGTGTCATCGTACCAATCATTTTTTTTCTGTAAAGTTTTACCAAGGATGGGTAAATATTTACTAAAAAAACTACTGGTACCTATATTCAATTCCTTTTCATAGCGATTCAAGCTTCTATTGATGCCCAAAAATAAACCAGGCACCCACTTGGGATGATAACTTAATACATACCCATTGGAATAACGTGCATTATTAGCAATGCCTGAGTTAGGTTTTAAATGGAAATTTTCATAAGGCATGGCAGTATCATTCTGCAATCGCCCGCCGATCAATTGAAATTCAAAACTACCAATAGGCGTTTTTATTGGACGTCTGGTTTTAAGATAAAGATGCTCAAAACCTGGGGCATTGTTGCTCATTAAAAGCGCACTGGTCATGCCCGGCCCCCACCATAAATTTTGAGTACTAAGACCAATACTAATTGCACTCACAGATAGGCTAATACTAGATTGACCAGGGAATAACTTTTTATACGGCTGCTGATTACTATAACCATATTGTGCATTATCCTCATAACTTGTATTGGATGCATAGATATACTGAGGTTGTAATTGAAGCTGCAATGGACCAGCCTTCGCATATATTCCAGCACTTATTTGAGTCTGATAGCCATTAGCGGGAATCATTGGCCCGTCATTATATCCATAAGGGTGATGGCTATTGTATTGATTGATGAATGCAATAGGTAAAGGTTTCCAATAAAAAAATGGACGCTTTGCATTATCAGTTATTTCTGTTGATTGAATCGTATACGATTTTAAAGAATCCGTTCCTTTTAAAAGCTGTTGGTTCCTGGCATCTTGCTGTAGCAAAGAGCCTAATTCATTATTTTGAGCAATTCCATTAATGGAGATGGCTAAAAATATAAAATAATATATTTTAGTAAATAGTTTCAAGGGCTTTATACGGATAATTCTTCTTTGATTAGAATTGATATCAATTCCTTTAATTTTACGCTCGACTCCCAGGACAATAGTTTTTTTGCCATCCTTGGATCTGCTTGACCTAATTTTAAATCGGAGGGGCGATATAAATTTTTATCAACGATAAGATGATCTTCCCAATTTAATTTTAATTGGTTAAATACCTCAACAACAAAGTCTTGTAATGAATTGGTTTCACCAGTAGCAATAATAAAGTCAATGGGTTCATGATGTTGAAGCATCTTCCACATCGCTTCTACATATTCAGGGGCCCAACCCCAATCTCGCTTGATAGAGGTATCGCCTAATGCTAATTTTTCTTGACTCCCATTATAAATTCTACAAGCAGTGGCAATTATTTTTCTCGTAACAAATCGTTCTGGTCTTAATCCAGATTCGTGATTGAATAAAATTCCAGTGACAGAAAATAATTTATACGCTTTTCTATAATTGTCCACTTGCCAAAATGCTGCTGATTTGGCTACCCCATATGGACTCACCGGCATAAAAGGGCTTTGCTCATTTACAATCCTATTTTCGGTATCACCAAAACATTCACTGGAACCAGCATTGTAAAATTTAATACTACTATTGGTAAATCGAATGGCTTCTAACAAATTTAGCGTGCCAATCATATTGCTTTCATAGGTGGCTAATGGTTGTTCAAATGACAAACCAACAGAACTTTGTCCTGCTAAATTATAAATTTCGTCTGGTTTATTTTTTACTACTACATGTAAAACACTATTAAAATCATCTAGTGACATAGTTTCTATAGCAACTTTATCATGAATTTGTAATTTTTTTAGGTTAGCTAAATTAGAAATGGCAGCATCTCTGGAGGTTCCAATGACATCATACCCCTTATTCAACAATAATTTTGCTAAATAAGCACCATCCTGCCCTGTAATGCCTGTAATAAGTGCCTTTTTCATAAATAGTAGCTTACTTATTACAAATTTACTTATAAATATTCAAAATTAAACGGCTTAATTTCTTCAATAAACAGCATGCATGAACCCATCTTGCCAATCAAAATAGGCCTGTACCAAATTATATACATTTGATAAAAATAAGTAAGCCAATTAGAATAGTTTACTATTTATAAAGAAGCACAAAAGGAACCAGTTTTTTTGAATAATAGCCCCTATCTCTTTTATCTAAATAGGGTGGGCTATGATCTCCTATAAGTATAATTTTATTCCATTGATTGGTATCTAATTTTTGGATAAAATTAGAAATGGTATTTTTAATTAATTTCAATTGGTTTTGCGCTTCCTCTGAAATGGGTAAGTTGTCAATTTTAAAAGTTGGGGTAGGATCTTTTTCAATCACTTTCATTTTAAATGGTAAATGCGTATTTTCGGTTAACAAGTAACTAAATATTTTATTTTTAGAATTTGTTTTAGTTAACATGTAATTAAACATTACGGTATCATTGATAGATGGGAAGGAAGATTCTTTAACTATATTAACCGATCCATTGACATTATCTAACAAATAATTCTCTTTAAAATGGGTATGTTGGATACCAATATTTTTCCACCATACCACTCTATTAAACATATTGCCACTAAAAGAATGAAAACCATAGGTGGTATAGCCCTGTTTCTTTTTGTAATCAAAAATAGAATAGAGTGAATTGGTATCTGTTTTATGATGAAAAAAATATTCATATTTACCTGTGACACCAACCAACTGCCTCATTGCAGCGGATGTAGTAGGTCCATTAAATGGACTTGTTCCCCATTGAGTGTTGTACCCTTTTTTTGTAATCATGGTGGATAAATAGGCTTGGAGCGCTTCTTGTGTGATACTGTCATTGATTAAGCCCCAGGATTCAATTGTAATAATTAATTGATTCCCCGCACTGTCATCTTTAAAGTTTTTAAAAACAACTGGTATCTCTTCAAGAGGTGTTACTTTCACCGGATGTATTAAAGACTGATTTATTTCTTGGATATAATTTAGTAATAAAGAACTAACAATATTTTTATTTACTACAGCCAATGTGTCATTTTTGGCAGCGAGCTTACTGGAGCCATTGACAAAATCCAATAATATTAAAACAGAATAGAGGATGAATAAGGATTTTAAAAATAAATTCTTGTTTGATTTAACTGTTAATGCAGTTTGTTTGAGTACAAAATAGATTAAAGCTAAATAAGTAATAAGCAATATAATATATAAAATTTGTTGCCAATTAATTTTATAAAGTGCAATAAATTGTAAGGAGGAAAAAAGTTCACTAAAAGCAAATAAGTAGATAGTAGAAAAAGTATCAAAGATATCTAGAATAAAAAATAAAATAAATAATAGAAAACTGGTTTTTAAATTTTTAGAATACACCAAGGCCAATAACACTAATGCATATTCATAATAAAACAAGGAGCGCGGTAAAAAGATAAAAAAACCTAATGCCCCCACTGAATTAACCAGAAGAAATAACAATATAAACTGGACTAAAGGTTGCTTAAATAAATTCTTTAAAAACATAAGTAATAATGATAGTATAAAATATGGCTAGTAAGTCATCGGCTATAATGCGTATATTTTTTGATAAGTAATTTGTTGTTTCTACTTTTTTGATGCCCAATGGCTTATAAATATCAAAAAATCTAAACAATACAAAACAAATAGTCCATAGAAGTGGGTCCTGAAATGGCAATAACCATAATATAAGAATGGCAATGGTTTCGTCAATGGTATAAAAGGCTACATCTTCCTTTTGATATATTTTTTCAAATAAAGGGTACACCACAAAATGCGCTAATAAAAATAGAACAAGTACTATAATTTTAATTTCGATGGCTATGGCTGAAAAATAATATACCACTAAAAAAACAAATAAAGAACTTATGGTTCCTGGCATTTTTTTTATTAAATAGGCGCTATACATTGTGGATCCAAGCATAACCACTATTTTATCTTGTATATTTTTTGAAATTGATTTTAGGATTGCAAAATAACTAAAATATAATATTAAAATTTCTGAAAGTAAAACCAAAAACGAATAGCTAGTGGAGCAAAATTCATTATCATAATTTCTACAAGCAATAAAAATGATGAAAACATAAAATAAAAATGTTTTTACTTTTCCAAAATAATTAGAGTGGTCTTCAATTAATTTTATTTTTCGTCCAATTACTACCAATAACTCTCTCAGTATAAATAAAATAACAAACCAAATTTGTATTTCCTTTAAATGGTAAAAAAACAATAAAAATACGATAGCTACTATTTTATCGGCTAGCTGATCAAAGTGTTTTCCAAAAGAAGTTTCGCATTTCCAAGTTCTTGCTAAATATCCATCTAAAAAATCGGATACACCAACACCAATACTTAATATTAAAATAAAAAGGGGATGGGTATCAATGAATAATATAAAAACTGCTGCTACCCTGGTAAGCGTTATTGTATTAATAAAACTTCTTTTTAAAAAGAAATCATTCGAGGAGAAACTTTTCACTTTATCTATTATCTATTATCTATTAAACTTTTAGACAAAAACTTATCAAAATGGTTTAATATAATAATAAATGTCTCTGGATTTCAAAAAAAATTCTAAGTCAAATGTAACTAAATTCTACCTACTTAGCCTATAAATAGTCAAGGCTGCTCTTTTGATTAAATAGGGTAATTCATTTAAGTTAATAGTTTCTCCTGGCGCATGGGATCCTTTGCCAGAAGCCCCTAAGCCATCGATGCAATCAACATAGGCTGCTATATAAGATATGTCACCGGCACCGCGAGATCCTGGGTCACCTGCTACAGTGGGACCCGCGCCCATAGCCTGAGTTACCCCACTAATTACTTCTAGCACCTTATCATTGCCTTCGGTGGGCGCCATACTAGGAATGCCATCTTCAAATTGGATGCTGGCCTTGGTGCCTGGCAAGCTATTATCTACAATGGCTTGCATCTTTTTTCGGGCATTCAATTTTTGCTCCTCTGTTAAAAAACGTAAGTCACCTGTTACGGTTACTGCGGGGGAGATAATATTTGTTTTTCCAATGGCCGTTCCTGTTGCCTTGGTTTCATCATAATTCATTTCTGAACCTCCAATAAATACACCCGGATTAAATGTTAAATATTTTTCGGTACTTAATTGCACTCTAAATTCATTCACAATTCGGGCTGCTTCATAAATAGCACCATAACCCGCATAGGGGGTAAACACACCCGAGCTATGTCCAGTTTTTGCTTTTACATTTAACAACCAACCACTTGCACCCCTTCGGGCAGTGGCTACACTATTTAATCCATTAGCCCCTTCAAAAGCAAGTGCAATTTCTGTTTGCTTTGCTGTTTCAATAAAATCTCCTCTACTCACTTCACGTGGATTGCCTGCATGTTCTTCATCGCCCGTTAAATAAGCAATGATATTGGCATCATTGAGCAAACCCTGTGCCTGCAGGGCTTGCAAGGCAATGATCATAATTACATCTCCCCCTTTCATATCTGTCACTCCTTGTCCGGTAGCGGTAGAATCATTCAACATCGTGAAAGGATTGGCTGGCATATCAGGTTCAAACACGGTATCTAAATGTCCTATTAAAAAAAGTTTTTTTCCTTTATTGGTTTTGGCATTGGCCGTGGCTGAATTTTTAAATCCTATACTTGCTACCAAATGTCCTGCTCGGCGCAATGAATCTGGCATAGGAATCCACTTGGTTTTAAAATTTGCTTTTTCAAATTCACGCGCAAAAATAGCACCCACTTTTTTTACGCCCTCAATATTTAAAGTACCACTATTGATATCCACCGATTCTTTTAAAAGCGCAATAGCCCTTGGCATATTGGCATCGATATACGCCATTATTTTTTGCTCCTCCTTGTTTAAGGTTACTGTGGCTTTTGTAGTTTGTGCTGTTAATGATTGTGGTGAACCAAATCCAATGATAGCGATGGTGATTAAAATTATTTTTTTCATAGGGTACTATTTATGATCACCCAATTTACTTCAATTCATTTAAACCCCAAAAGCTTGCGGTAAATACTTGAAAAATGGTTCCCTATTTGACTTTATTTTGTTCTAAAATAATAAGCTACTACTGTACCACCCCTTCAGTTATAATGACATCACTTAATGCACCGGTGCAGGCCCTTTGATGATAAATGTTAGTAGCTAATTTGTACCTATTGGAAGCATCTTATATAATATATTAAAATAAGTAAATAATAGTACTAATGGAATTGCTTCAACCTGATGTTAATTTAATTAAACTGCAAAGGCACATTAATTTTTAAACTAAAGTTGCGGCCCATATTAAATACACCCACTCTGCCTGTAAGCAAATTTTCATCGGTATATTTTAATCGACTTAAACTATTTTGATACGCTACATCTGTTACATTTTGTGCAAACAAGGAAATACTAAACAATTGTTTCCCTTTATTAAACACCTGTGTGCCCATGCCTATATTAATTAAACTATAACCAGCTGTTTTTGTTTCGGTATGATAACCTGTAAATGGATTATTTTGTGCAGCTACATTATCCAATTGTAATGACAAATAGGTATTTTTATAATTGATTGTCTCATTGGTTAATTCATATCTTAATTCCGAAATCCATCTGAAAGTAGGAATATTGGGTAAGTTGGTACTTCCGTCTATTGCTTGATTAAATACACCTCGTACATAAGATAAAGTGTTTTCAATGTGCAATCCATCCAATGGATGTGGATGAATATCAATATTACCTTCTGCGCCAAATAAATTTGCATTTTGTTGATGATAGGCAAAAGCATAAAAGTTTTTATTGTCATTTACGATAATAGAATCCCCTCCATTTACTGACAATAATTTTTGATAAAATATATAATCTGTAACCATATTGTAAAATACATTTCCTGCGAAAGAAATATGCTCATTACTCCATTCGGTACCTAAATCAAATTGCAAACTTTTTTCTGATAACAAATTCGTATTGCCATATTCATATCTATTGGTTCCTTCGTGAGCTCCATTACTGCCCAATTCGGATAAATTAGGTGCTCTGTATCCTCTTGCCACATTGAATTTATACACCACATTATTGTCAGCTTCATAAGTAGCGCCAAAAGAACCTGCTAGGTCTCCATAATCTTTTTGCATACCATTAAACTCAATGCCTTTTTTATCTATTCTTAATCCACCACTTAAATACAATTGATTGATATGTTTTTGTGTAAAAAAGAACAACCCTAACTCTACTGCACTGTAAGCAGGTATTAATGTTTCAACCCCTTTGTTTTTATTGTCCTGATTCATTCCACTCACCCCAATGGTATGTTTCCAGTTTTTAGTCTCAGGCAATAAATATTGAAAAGAATAATTTAAAGTGCCTAAATCAAAGTATAAACTTTTTTCTGTTGGATCTATTATATTTCCGAACTCTTGTCTTTGATTGCGTTGATAAGCAATATTGGCTTTTAATTTTCCAGTACCCCAGTTAATACTATTGTCTAAAATAAATTTAGTATGCTGTATATTTTGATATGGAATTTGAGGGTTGGTGGAACTAAAATCCGCATCGGTGGCTGGGATGCTTTCTATGCTAGCATTATTGCCAATGCCTTGTTCTATGTCTTTCGTGAATTGCCCTTGTGCATTTCTTACCCCTTCGATCATGCCCAGCTTTTGTGTAAACTCGCTTACAATAAAATGGCTATAGCCCCAATCCTTTTCTAAACCTATAAAAGCACTTCCATTTAATTCACTAAATTTTGAATTAAAAACATACCCATCGTATTTATTTTTATAATCGGATGCTTTTTTACTAGAACCATTAAAGCCCCATACTAGTCCGTGGTTATTGCCTGCTATATCAAAATGATAGCCTTGCAATTGATTATTACTTTGATAATTAGTAAACAAATTTCCTTTAATGACCCCCTCTGCTACCGGCACATTAGATAAAATATTAATTACGCCCGATAAGGCTTCGCTCCCATAAATTATAGAAGCAGGTACTTTTAAAACCTCGGTTCTAGTAACATTGTATTCATCAATTTCTATTCCATGTTCATCGCCCCATTGTTGCCCTTCTTGTTTAACTCCGTCGTTTAAAACCACTACCCTATTGTATCCAAGGCCTCGTATGATTGGTTTAGAAATAGCTGGCCCTGTAGTTAATTGAGTCACCCCTGGTGTTGTAGATAGTGCATCAATAAAATTGGTAGCTGCTCCTTTAAATAAATCTTCCTTCCTTAAAATACTAATTGGTGTGGGCGTTCTTTTACTGGAAGTGGCCCGTAAAAAACTGGTAATTGTTACATTGGTATTTTCTACCACATTGTGATTTAATGCAAAATCTTTTTCAAGGTTATTTTGTACATCAATATTAATGGTTTGTAAAGTATAGCCTATATAACTTACTTCTAATAGGTATTTACCAGGCGTTAAACTTATTTGATAGTATCCTTTATCATTAGTGACTACTCCTTTTTTTAATTCAGGAAAATAGATAGAGGCGCCTTGTAAAATTTGTCCAGTTAATTGATCCGTCACTTTCCCATGCATCAAAGCCTTATCTGACATTGGTTTTGCTTGAGCTATGTGAATAGCTAAAAATAAAAGAAGTGGCGTTATAAAAAAATATTTGAACATTAGTTTCTGTTTAAACTTAATTGAATTAATCTTTCTTTTCGCATTTTCTAAAAAAGTGAAAAGAATACAACAAGGCGATCAGTAATTGAAATGCTTTGTTTAATTTACGTTAAGCTACAGGAGGACCTCTAGAATCTAAAGTTGAATTTTGTGCAGAAAAATTAAACGCTAGTATTCGCGTATTGCGCACTACTGCAATGACAGGATGTGTTAATATAATTTGAAAGCTAAAATCAGCAAATGGCGAAGCCACTACTAAATTTTCATGCGAACAATGAATGGTTGAATTTTCTAACTGATCAATAGGCAAATCTTTGTGTACATCACATCTAACTTTATCCGTATGTTTTGCTACTAAATCATGAATCGTTTTTTGAGAGGTAATGCTAAATGCAAAAACCACCAACATGAGTAGTGCAATAAACGATCTTATGGTTTTAGAATACAGCATATTAATAAAGTACCCTAAAGTTACGCCATTAATCGAATACAAGTAAATATCTAATTGATTTTGAACCTTTTAGCAAAAATGGTGTTATTATAATTAACTGATTTACACTCGATTATTAAAATAATAATTGGGTTAATGAGTAAAATCATCTATTTTTGATGTTCAAACATTGAAAATATAAACATAAAAATTAATACATGAAATTATTAGATGCATTAGAATGGCGTTATGCTGTTAAGAAAATGAACGGAACTAAAATTCCTGCTGAAAAACTAAACCATATTATAGAAGCAACTCGTTTAGCGCCTAGCGCTTTTGGTTTAACTCCCTATTCCATTATTGTTGTTGAAGAGGAAGAAACTAGAAAAAAATTACAACCTGCATTTTACAATCAATCACAAATTGTGGATGGTTCTGCAGTAATTGTTTTTGCTGCATGGAATAATGTTACAGAAAAAGAAGTAGCAGAATACATGCAAGACATTGCTGAACAAAGAGGGGTTGCAGTGGATTCATTAAAAGAATTTGCTGGTTACATCAATGGTTCTTTAAAAAATTTGAGCGCCGATCAAGCAAGAATATGGGCTGATAAGCAAGCCTACATTGCATTAGGATTTGGTTTAGTAGCAGCCGCTTCTGAACAAATTGATGCAACGCCTATGGAAGGTTTTGCTCCAGCTGCAGTAGATGAAATATTAGGCTTATCGGCTTTAGGCTTACACAGCACTGTTGCTTTAACTTTGGGTTACCGTGATGCAGCCAATGATTATTTAGTAAACGCTAAAAAAGTTAGACGCGATCATAAAAAATTAGTGATCAATAAATAATTGATTTCTAAATAGCATTTTGTAAAGAGCCTCCATTGGGGGCTCTTTTTATTAGTCAATCTTTTATTGTAACATCCATTGCTTAAATGCAGCATAGTTAGCCGCCAAGGGGATAGAGACTTTTTGTTTGTCTAGTAAAAATTGAACCGAAGCGGGTATAGCAATTTTTTCTCCAATGGCTTCCTCCACCACTTCAGGAAACTTTACTGGATGCGCAGTTTCTAAAATGACAGCTTTGGCAAAATTATTTTTAGACAAATAAATTTCTGCTGCTGCAAAAGCCACTGCCCCATGAGGATCTAAAGTGTAATTGTTCGTTTTGTAAACCCTGGCTATAGTAGATTTAGTGGTGGCATCATTGATACTATAACTGGTTAAAGCTTGCGTTAGATGGGTAAAATTATTTTGAAGGATCTCCATAATTCTTACAAAATTACTTGGATTGCCTACATCCATGGCATTGGATACTGTGGCAATGGCTTGATGTATTGCATATTTTTCAGTAGCTAAATACCTAGTGACTACATCATTGGCATTGCAGGCTGCTACAAAATGTCCCATGGGTAAGCCACTTGCCTTAGCCATCATACCGGCACATATATTACCAAAATTACCACTAGGCACTACGATATTCATGGCTGGATAATTTCCTTGCTCATCTTGGTATAGTTTTACCCATTGTTGCCAAGCAAAGAAATAATACAATTGTTGTGGCAACCACCTGGCAACATTAATAGAATTAGCCGATGTTAAATTATATTGTTGATTTAACTCCCCATCCATAAAAGCATCTTTTACAATGGCTTGACAATCATCAAAACTTCCATCTACTTCTAGTGCCGTAATATTTTGTCCGCAAGTAGTTAATTGCAATTCTTGTATCAGACTTACTTTCCCTTTGGGATATAAAATAATTACATTCACCCCCTCCACTCCTAAAAATCCATTGGCCACTGCACCTCCTGTGTCGCCACTCGTAGCTACTAATACTGTTGTTATTGGGGAAGATATATTAGACCCTAGCAATTTGGATGCTGCTTTTTCTTGTTGGGAAAAATAACCCAAACACCTGCTCATAAATCTGGCGCCTACATCTTTAAAAGCTAATGTGGGCCCATGAAATAATTCTAAACTTGAGATAGAAGAAGTGATAGTCACCAAAGGAAAATCAAAATTGATGGTCTCTGCACAAATTTCTTGTAAAGAATCGTCGTCGATAGTGCCACCCACATAAGGCTTCATCACTTCAAAAGCCAAACTAGCTTTATCTAAGGTTTTAAATCTTTCAATTTGTGCTGCAGTAAACTTTGGGATGTCTATAGGAAAATACAAGCCCTTATCTGGTGCTTGTCCTGTGATAGCCGCTGTTTTAAAATTAACATGGGGCGATTGTTTTCCTAAACTATAATACTGCATACTTATTAAATTCTTTAAATACTATTCCTAACTTATAAGTAAAAACTTAAGCTTCCACTTCCACGCCCGCTTGATTAATGGTGGTGACATATGTATGATGCGGTAGGCCGATACCATCATACAATTGATTCATTTCCTTCTCCACCGCTATAGCAATTTCCTTTGTTTTACTCAACATAAAAATAGATGGTCCTGATCCTGAAATTCCTCCGCCTAATGCGCCCGCTTGCTTGCAGGCTTTTTTTAATTCGTCGAATCCTGGTATTAAAATAGATCGTATTGGTTCTATAATTACATCTTCCAAGGATCTTCCAATTAAATCATAATCCGATTTCATCAAACCCACTACCAATCCCGCAATATTTCCCCATTGCTTGATGGCATCTTTTAATAAAACCTTTTGTCTTAATATACTTCTTGCATCTGCAGTTCTTACTTCTATTTGAGGATGTACAATGGTTACATACAATTGTGGGGAAGGCAAAGCCACTACCTCCAATGGAAAAATAGATCTTACCAAAGTAACTCCTCCAAAAATACAGGGAGCAATATTATCGGCATGCTTTACACCCGATGCAAGTTTTTCTCCATTCATTGCAAAGCGTACTAAATCATCTTTTGAAAATAAATTGCCTAATAAATAATTGGCACCTACCACCGCACCCGCCGAACTGGCTGCGCTAGAACCCACACCACTACCAGGTTTTATTAACTTATTTATTTTAACTTCAAATTTTATTTTTGTTGTTGCAGGTATCTTTCCAGTGTTGGGTGATGAAATTCCTTTCGTTATTGTACTTTCTTTTATTTTTTCATCTAGCTCTTCCAAAAGAGCAATTAAGGCTGCTCCCGCTACATTCTTTTCTGGGTCGGTGGGCAATTGATACTCATCTATATTAATTATAGTGATACTAGGTTCCTCGCCTGATCTTTCCATCCACCTCATTTCCATCTCATCGTAAGGATTGTTCACTGCAAAGCCCAATATATCAAATCCGCAGACCATATTGGCTACAGTAGCAGGGGCTTTAATTTTTATCCATTGATTTGCAGCAACCATTTTCTACAATTTTTCTTTTTTATGAGTGGAGAAAGTTTTATGATTCAATTTATAAAAATTATACTCTTGCTGCTCTTATAATATCTGCAAATACCCCCGATGCGGTTACATCGGCTCCCGCACCTGCACCCTTCACCACCAAAGGCAGTTCTGGATAACGCATACTATAAAACAATACCAAATTATCTTTACCATACAAATGATAAAAATCGGAACTTGGTTTGATATGTTGCAAACCTACTTGAGCCGTCGTTTTTCCATTGGTTTCAAACTTAGCTACAAATTTTAATTTACACCCCTCTGCAGCTGCAGCATCATATATTTTTTTAAAATGTGCTTCCTGTTTTTCCATTTCATTATAAAAATCATCTACTGATCCATTAAAACAACTGGCTGGTAAAAAAGCGTCATTGATAATATCAGCCATTTCTAATTTGGTTCCAGCCTCACGTGCCAATATCATTATTTTACGCATTACATCGGTGCCGCCTAAATCCAATCTTGGATCTGGCTCAGTGTAGCCTTCCGCTTGCGCTTGTTTAACTACTTGCGCAAATGTTTTTCCATCCGTTCCTCCTGCATAATTATTAAATACAAAATTTAAAGTACCCGATAAGACTGCTTCAATTTTATTGATACTATCTCCACTTCTCATTAAATCATTTAAAGTGCCTATAATGGGTAAACTCGCTCCCACATTGGTTTCAAACAAGAAAGAAGCATTGTACTCTCTTGCCAATGATTTTAGTTTTGCATAATGCTCATAAGGTGAGGAGCAAGCTATTTTATTACAAGCAATCACCGAAACCGCTTTCCCTAACAATGTAGTATAAACATTGGCTACTGTTTCATGTGCCGTTACATCTACAAAGATGCTATTTCTTAAATTGTTCTCTAGTAGGGCAGCTACATAATCTGTAATATTACCTGGTTTAGCTTCTTTTAATTGTTCACGCCAAGTTGCTAAATCTATTCCATCTACATTGATTAATTGCTTTTTACTATTAGCTATACCCACTATATTAATTTGTAGTCTTAAGGTTTTTTGTAAATAAGCAACCTGCTTATTAATTTGGTCGATTAATTTTCCACCTACATTTCCAGCACCTGCAATATATACGTTTACTTGCTTATAAGAAGTTTCAAAAAACTCTTCATGTAATACGTTAATAGCTTTACGCACATCCTGCGTAGCAATCACCGCTGAGATATTTTTTTCAGAAGACCCTTGGGCTATAGCCCTTACATTAATGCCATTGCGTCCAAGTACACCAAACATTTTTCCACTTACCCCTGGGTGACTTTTCATTTGTTCCCCCACCAAGGCCAATATAGACACTTCTTTCTCTATAATTAAAGGCTCTACTTTATGTGTATTTATTTCCTGCTTAAATTCGGCATCCACCGCTATTTTAGCTTGGTGCGCGTCCTGTATGTTCACGCCAACACATATAGAATGTTCTGATGAACTTTGGGTGATTAGAATAATATTGATTTGCTTTTTGGCTAAAGCGTCAAATAATCTTTTAGAGAAACCAGGAATACCTACCATACCACTGCCTTCTAAACTTAACAAGCAAATATCTTTGATGCTAGATATGCCTCGTATAAAATTTTTATCTGCAGCCGATTCATTTTTTATAATAGTTCCTTTATGCGCTGGATCAAAAGTATTTTTTATCCAAACCGGTATATTTTTTTGCATCACCGGTTGTATAGTAGGAGGATAAATTACTTTAGCGCCAAAATGAGATAATTCCATAGCCTCTTGGTAAGATATTTCTGGAATCTCTTTTGCATTTTGTACCATTCGCGGATCGGCTGTCATCATACCGCTCACATCCGTCCAAATTTCTAAGGCTGTTACTTCCAGGGCTGCCGCATAGATGGCGCCTGTATAATCAGAACCCCCTCTACCCAAAGTAGTGGTATTATTTTGTTCATCAGAAGCTACAAATCCGGGTGCTACATACAAATCAAATTTATTCTCTGGCGCGCCAAAATAAGTTTGTATGGTTGTATAAGTCAAGTCCTTTTCTATCGCTGCATTAAAATAATTAGAATTTGTTTTCATTAAATTTCTAGAATCTACCCATTGTTGTTTAATCCCCTTGGATTCAAAAGTGGCGGAAATGATTTTAGAGGACAATAATTCACCATAGCTAATTATTTTATCCTGCATACGCATCGTTAACTCTTTAAGCATAAACAACCCTTCGCAATTGGCCTCTAATTCATTGGTTAATTGTTTTACTAAACTTAATGTGGCACTTTGTTGTTGTATGGGCAATAAAGCACGTACTACCTCTAAATGTTTTTGTTCAATAGTTTCTACTATTGTTTTATAAGCTTCATTCCCATTGGAAGCAGTTTGAGCCAACATTAATAATTGATCCGTAATTCCACTCATTGCAGACACCACCACAATAGTGGGTTCTTTCTTCCTACTATTAATTACAATTGCAATCATTTTATTGATTGCTTCTGCACTGCCTACCGAACTTCCTCCAAATTTTAAAACCTGCATAACCCTTTCTTATTTAACTATTTTATATTAAGTACCCGTATATATTATCCTCTCTGTTAATTTCTTCGTAATTGATTTGATACTTTTTCAAATTGGAAATAACGGCATTGTAATCTTGCTTTGATTTTAATTCCAATCCTACCAAAGCCGGACCTGCCTCCTTATTGTGTTTTTGAATGTATTCGAATCTGGTAATATCATCATAAGGTCCCAAAACCTTATTAACAAACTCTTTCAAGGAGCCCGGTCTTTGTGCAAATCGTATTAAGAAATAATGTTTTAACCCTTCATAAGTTAAAGACCTTTCTTTTATTTCTTGCATGCGTGCAATATCATTATTGCCTCCACTTACTATACACACAATATGCTTCCCTTTTATTTGTTCTGCATAATCATCCAAGGCAGCTACGCTCATAGCCCCAGCTGGCTCTACCACAATGGCTTCTTCATTATACATCTGCAAAATCGTAGTACATATTTTCCCTTCTGGTACCAAGTGCATATCATCTATGACCTCCTTGCAAAAACTAAAAGTAATATCACCCACTCTTTTTACTGCCGCACCATCCACAAACTTGTCTATATTTTCTAATTCAACCGGCTCTCCTGAATTTAATGCCCAAAACATACTAGGTGCCCCTTCTGGCTCTAAGCCAATTATTTTTGTTGCAGGTGATTTCGTCTTAAAATAAGTTCCTACCCCCGCTGTTAATCCACCTCCTCCTACTGGAATAAATAAATAATCTATAGGAAAACTAGTTAATTCTTTAATGTCTTCTAAAATCTCTACCCCCACGGTGGCTTGTCCTGAGATAATAGCTGGATGATCAAAGGGCGGAATAAAAGTCATACCATGTTCAATGGTATAGGCTTTGGCTGCCACCGCTGTATCATCAAAAGTATCCCCCACTAATTTTACTTCAACAAATTCCTCACCAAACATTTTTGTTTGACTTACTTTTTGTTGTGGCGATGGAATAGGCATAAATACTACTCCCTTCACCCCCAATTTTTTACAACTGTAAGCAAAACCTTGTGCATGATTTCCTGCACTGGCACAGACCACTCCTTTGGCCAACTGATCGGCAGACATTTGACTCATCATATTGTACGCACCTCTTATTTTATAAGAACGTACAATTTGTAAATCCTCCCTCTTCAAATAGACACTGCACTGGTATTTGCGGGATAAATTCGCATTGTACTGAAGCGGGGTATGGCTAACCACCGACTTCAATCTTTTGGCTGCTCCCTCAATATCCAGTGCAGGCTTATTTATTTTCTTTACTTCACTCATATTCTTTCACTTTAATATTATCCTTTTAAAGAATAATAATTTTCAATCTGCTTATTATTTAGCAGGTTGATTCTCTGGACGTAAACTTCTTACAGTTTTTCCAGCTTGCCACATTTCACTATTGTGTAATTCGGCCAATTCCACTTCTAATTTTTCACGGTAATCTGCTTTGCTATTTAAATCGATTGAACGTGCAGATTCTTTTCCTGTAGCTACGCTATTGTATAAATCGCTAAATACAGGCATAGTCGCATCACGGAATTTTTTCCACCAATCCAATGCACCTCTTTGTGCTGTAGTAGAACAATTGGCATACATCCAATCCATTCCATTTTCTGCTACTAGTGGCATTAATGATTGGGTTAACTCTTCTACCGTTTCATTGAATGCTTCAGAAGGGGAGTGTCCATTTTTACGCAACACTTCATATTGTGCAGCAAAAATTCCTTGGATTGCACCCATCAATGTTCCACGCTCTCCAGTTAAATCAGAGAATACTTCTTTTTTGAAATCGGTCTCAAATAAATACCCTGATCCAATAGCAATACCTAATGCTATTACCCTATCCCAAGCTTTTCCAGTTGCATCTTGGAAGATGGCATAACTAGAATTCAAGCCACGGCCTTGTAAAAACATTCTTCTTAAAGAAGTTCCAGAACCTTTAGGGGCTACTAAAAATACATCCACATCCGAAGGAGGTACAATTCCTGTTTGTTCGTTAAATGTAATACCAAAGCCATGAGAGAAATATAAGGCTTTGCCTTTGGTTAAATGTTTTTTTACGGTTGGCCACATCGCTATTTGTGCAGCATCACTTAACAAATAACATATAATGGTTCCTTTTTCTAAAGCTTCTTCTATTTCAAATAAAGTTTTGCCTGGCACAAATCCATCAGCGATGGCCTTATCCCAACTTTTTGAATTTTTACGTTGACCAATAATTACATTCACCCCATTTTCTTTTTGGTTCAATGCTTGTCCTGGTCCTTGAACACCATAGCCTATTACTGCAATGGTTTCATTTTTTAATACTTCTTGTGCTTTTGCTAATGGAAACTCGTCACGAGTAACTACATTTTCTTCTGTTCCGCCAAAATTTAATTTTGCCATTTTACTTTAAATTTAATTTGTGTTGTTTTATTATTTAATGAATTGATTGTTGCTAATTTATTACATGGTAAATACCGCTTCTCTTTTCCCTAGGTATTCATTTTCAATGACCTCCTCACTAGGTTCTCTTTTTTCAAAGTCTTTTAACTTTTCATGAAAGCCACTGCTTTCTTTGATAATAGCCACGCGCGCACTTCTTACAAATTCTACCAAGCCAAATGGTTCCAAAGCTTTCATCAACTTATTGGTTTCTTCTCTATGTCCAGTGGTCTCAAATACGATAAAATCTTTTCTAATGGCTACCGCGCGCGCACCATATTCTCTTAATAATCTTTCTACTTTTACTTTCTCCGTAATTTCTTCCGACAATACCTTGTACAAAGCCAATTCCTGCCACACTATTTCATCGTTGGTATTGAAATACGCTTTTAATACTTCTACTTGCTTTTCAATTTGTCTTACTACTTTTAATACAATATCACGTGACTCCATCACTACAATGGTAAAACGATGTATGCCCGCAATTTCCGAAGGCGAGGTATTTAAACTTTCGACATTAATTTTTCGACGCGAAAAAATAATGGCAATACGATTTAACAACCCTACTTGGTTTTCGGTATACACTGTTATCGTGTATTCTTGTTTTTCCGTATTTGTTTCCATAGTATCTAGTTTTATATTTTATGTCTACTTTACTTAAGTCTTATTTCGTTCACACTACAACCCTGTGGTACCATAGGAAATACATTGTTCTCTTTGCCTACCATTACTTCTAATAGATAAGACCCCTTATGGGACAACATGGTTTGTATTGCTTGCACCAGGTATTTTCTGTCTTCTACTTTAGCTCCTGCAATACCGTAGGCTTTCGCTACCATCACATAATCAGGGCTTTCTATATCTACAAATGAATAACGCTTCTCATTAAATAATTCCTGCCACTGACGTACCATGCCTAAAAACTGATTGTTTAAAATCATAATTTTCACGTCCACGCCTGTTTGCATGATCGTTCCAAATTCTTGAATGGTCATTTGTATGCCCCCATCACCTATAATACCAATCACAGTTCTCTCTGGAGCCCCAAACTTTGCACCAATGGCTGCTGGTAAACCAAAGCCCATGGTACCTAATCCACCAGAGGTTACATTGCTTCTGGATTCATTGAACTTTGCATACCTACAGGTTACCATTTGATGTTGTCCTACATCGGTTACCATCACTGCATTGCCCTGGGTGGTTTCATTTACAATTCTGATCACTTCTCCCATGGTCATTTCTTTTCCAGTAGGATACAATTCCTCTTTAATACATTGATCGTATTCTTTTTGATTATAATCAGCAAATACTTTTAACCAATCTGTTCTATCTTTTTCTTGTAGGCCTAAAGTAAGCAAGGGCAAGGTTTCTTTGCAATCACCCCAAACACCTACTGTTGCTTTTACATTTTTATCTATCTCTGATGGATCTATATCTAAATGAATCACTTTGGCTTGCTTGGCATATTTATCCAACCTGCCTGTTACACGATCATCAAATCGCATACCTACTGCTATCAATACATCACATTCATTAGTTAATACATTAGGACCATAATTTCCATGCATACCCAACATACCAACATTTTGCGGATGATCGGTGGGTAAAGCACTCAAACCTAATATGGTCCAAGCAGCTGGCATACCCGATTTTTCTATGAATTTTTTAAATTCTTTTTCGGCTTTTCCTAAAATCACCCCTTGTCCAAAAATCACCAAAGGTTTTTTTGCATTATTAATTAATGCAACTGCTTCATCAATATATTTTTTTCGAATCACCGGCTTTGGTCGATAACTTCTGATATGATTACAAAGCGTATACCCTTCATAATCGAAAGATTGTATTTGTGCATTTTTTGCAATGTCTATTAATACCGGACCTGGTCTGCCACTTTTCGCTAAATAAAATGCTTTGGCCAATATACCTGGAATTTCGGTAGCATCGGTAATTTGATAATTCCATTTGGTTACCGGCATGGTAATATTGATAATATCCGTTTCCTGAAAAGCATCGGTGCCTAATAAATGCGCAAACACTTGTCCTGTGATACATACCAAGGGTGTGCTATCAATCATGGCATCGGCCAGTCCGGTTACTAAATTGGTGGCCCCTGGACCACTAGTGGCAAATACCACACCCACTTTACCCGATGTACGCGCATAGCCTTGTCCAGCATGGATTCCACCTTGTTCGTGTCTAACCAAAATATGTTTTAGCTTATCATGATAATCATACAATGCATCATAGATAGGCATGATTGCACCTCCTGGATAACCAAAAATGGTATCCACTCCCTCTGCTATACAAGCTTCTAATACTGCTTGTGATCCTGTTAATTTTTTTGTTGGAACTGCTATTTTTTCTAGTAGTTCCCCTTGTTCTTTTTCTAGTGTTTTCGTTGCCATAATTTTATTTTTTAAGCCTGGTCCGTTACACATCCTTCACTTGCATCTTTTACCAACTGTGCATATTTCCATAACACCCCATTGGTTACTTTTAGAACCGGCTTTGGTTGTGCTGCTCTTCTTTTTGCAATCGTAGCTTCCTCCACTTTTAATGTCATCGTTCTTTTAGGAACATTCAATTCTATAATATCTCCATCTTCTACTAGTCCAATCAAGCCGCCTTTATAGGCTTCGGGTGTGATATGTCCTATTACAAATCCATGGGTTCCTCCACTAAATCTTCCATCAGTTATTAAAGCCACCGACTTGCCTAAACCCGCGCCAATAATGGCTGATGTAGGTTTTAACATTTCTGGCATACCCGGCGCACCAATAGGACCTACATTTTTTATCACTACCACATCCCCTGGTTGTATTTTTTTTGAATTGATTCCTTCAATAAGTGCATGCTCTCCATCAAATACGCGCGCTGGTCCTTCAAATAGATCTCCTTCTTTACCCGAAATTTTTGCAACACTTCCACCAGTGGCTAAATTGCCATACATAATTTGTAAATGGCCTGTTGCTTTGATTGGATTTTCTTTTGGATAAATTATTTTTTGTTGATCAAAATCTAAACTAGGTGCTGCTGCTAAAT
>CANHLZ010000002.1 GCA_947461595.1 Bacteroidota bacterium
CTAGCCGCCGCCTTGTCTGAAATTCATGTATTTCAAGCTGGTACAGGCTTTCAAGATAACTCTATTGTTACGAAAGGGGGTCGAGTTTTAACCGTTACCTCCTCTGGCGATACCCTAAAAAATGCAGTAATGAATGCGCAAAAGGGCTTATCCAACATTCAATTCGAAGGAATGTATTTTAGAAAAGATATTGGTTACGAGTTTCCCTAAAATGTTTTTAAAAAAAATGTTGATTCATTTGCAAAAAGCTTTGTAGTGTAAGGATTTTAGATGAATTTTGCTTCATTCAATCTGAACTATTCAAATACTGATGCACAATGGGATTATTTAACTTTTTTACTCAAGAAATTGCTATGGACTTGGGTACAGCTAACACACTCATCATTCATAATGATGAAGTGGTAGTAAACGAACCTTCTATTATTGCTTTGAATAGAAATAATATGAAAGAAGTTTTAGGCGTGGGTAAGAAAGCATTGTTGATGCATGAAAAAACGCATGAAAGTATAAAAACCGTTCGTCCACTTAAAGATGGTGTAATTGCCGATTTTAACGCAGCAGAATTAATGATTCGCGAGTTGATGAAAATGATTTACCCAAAGAAGCCATTATTTCCGCCAAGTTGGAGAATGGTTATTTGCATTCCTTCTTCCATTACTGAAGTTGAAAAAAGAGCGGTGCGTGATAGTGCAGAGCAAGCAGGTGCAAAAGAAGTTTATATGATTCATGAACCGATGGCTGCTGCTTTAGGAATTGGTATTGATGTAGAAGAGCCCGTAGGAAATATGATTATTGATATTGGAGGTGGTACCACTGGTATTACAGTTATTGCATTAGCAGGAATTGTTTGTGATCAAAGTATTCGTATTGCAGGAGATGAATTTACTGCAGATATTATGGAAGCATTAAGAAGATATCATAGTTTATTAATTGGAGAGCGAACTGCAGAGCAAATTAAAATTCATGTAGGTGCTGCTTTAAAAGATTTAGACAACCCTCCAGATGATATGCCAGTCAACGGTCGTGACTTAGTAACTGGTATTCCAAAACAAATTATGGTTACCTACCAAGAAGTAGCAGAAGCCTTAGATAAAAGCATATTTAAAATCGAAGAAGCTATTTTAAAGGCTTTAGAAACTACTCCGCCAGAACTAGCGGCAGACATTTATCGCAGAGGTTTGTATTTAACAGGGGGCGGTGCATTGTTACGCGGCTTAGATAAAAGATTAAGTCAAAAAATTAAATTGCCTGTTCATATTGCAGAGGATCCACTTAAAAGTGTAGTGCGCGGAACAGGTATTGCGTTAAAAAATTACCAGCGTTTTCCTTTTATCATGAGATAAAAGAATATTAAATCAACTTGTTTAAAGGAGATGAGCATTGAAGAATATCATTGGGTTTTTAAGACAAAATTTTACTTTCCTAACTTTTTTGATACTTCAAATTGTATCATTGGTCGTGTTATCCTCTTATAACAAAACTTATGAAACCTTCTTTGGTGGATGGAGCAACCAAGTCACAGGCAATATCAATAAAAAATACAACGATTGGTCTTACTTTTTTAATTTAAAAAATACCAATGCGTTATTAATTGCAGAAAATACGGCACTCAGAAATCAATTAGGTGAAAATTTCTCACCTATTGATACGAGCAAAAAATTAGGTACCCTTGTATTAAGAAAAGACAGCCTTGAGAAAATAAGAAAGTTTTTCTACTACCCTGCTAAAGTAGTAGGCAATACTTTTACACTTCAAAAAAATTATATTACCATCGAAAGGGGAAGTTTGCAAGGTGTTAAAAAAGATATGGCTGCCATCAGTCCAGAAGGAAGTATTGTTGGTGTGGTGGTGGAAGTAAATGATAACTACAGTAAAATAATGAGTTTACTGCATCGCAATAGTAAAGTAAGTGCCATGCTAAAAAGAGATAAAATAGCCGGAAGCATTGAATGGGATGGAGAGGACCCTAGTGTATTGGTTTTAAAAAATATCTCAAAAAGCGCTGCTCCTAAAATTGGGGACTCTGTCTTAACCAGCCCCTATTCCTCTAATTTCCCAGCACAGCTAATGATTGGCAAAGTAACTTCCGTAATTAAAGATCCCTCGAGTAACTATTTAACTTTAAATGTAAAATCGACTACTAATTTTTATAATTTAGAATACATTTATTTAGTAGAAAACAGGCGAATGGCAGATCAAAAAAATATAGAAAAAAACGAGCTTAAAAATGAATAACCTTATAAAGAATACAGCAAGGTTTGTTTTATTTTTAGCCATTCAAATTATTATTTTGAATGAAGTGCCTCCATTACATCAATTCATTACGCCCTATTTGTATTTTATTTTTTTATTATGGTTGCCATTTGGAACTAAAAGGATCACTTTAACACTACTTGGTTTTATCATCGGCTATACATTAGACTTATTTACGAATACTCCTGGGCTACATGCAGCAGCCTGCAGCTTGCTTGGTTACTTTAGGCCCACCATTTTAAATTTATTATTGGCACAAGAATTATCGGAAGAAGTTAACCGAGAGCCAAGTATAGGCTCTATGGGATGGGGACCTTATGCCTTCTATGTATTCTCACTTACCTTCCTTCATCATTTTTATTTAGTTTTATTAGAATGGCTGCAGTTTGGAAACTTCGGCTACTTCTTGGGTAAAGTAATAGGAACTACTTTAGTAAGCGTACTTTTAATTTTTATAGTAGAACTTGCTACGAACCGAAGAAAGATAAAAAGATAACCCATTGCTATGTACAATTCGAATCGAAGTCGTATTATTCAAATCATTATCGGAGTTATCTTTACATTAATCATTTTGCAACTGATTAGCTTGCAAATCTTTTCTTCAAAATATGTACTTGCGGCCAACAACAATGCCATTTTTAGACGGATTATTTACCCTGATAGAGGTATTATTTTTGACAGAAAAAAAAGAGCCTTATTGGAGAATACCATTAGTTACGATTTAGTGGTCATCCCCAATGAAGCTAAAGGAGTAGATACAGCAACACTTTGCGCTATTCTAAAAATTGATAAAAAAGAGTATGCCAAAAGGATGGTAGAAGTGATTATAAAAAATACAAGGGTAAAATTGGGTATTTTCGAACCCTTTCTTTCTACTGAAGTGTATGCTCAAATAACAGAAAATTTATATCGTTTCCCAGGATTCTCCTTATCAGAAAGATCCATTAGAAATTACCCTTACAATACTGCCGCCCATGTTTTAGGCTATGTAGCAGAAGTAGATATAAATTTTTTAAAAAAACATGAAGCAGATGGTTATGAAATGGGCGACTATGCGGGCATGACTGGATTAGAAAAACAATACGAGTCTATATTAATGGGGCAAAGAGGTGTAAAAAGATTTTTAAGAGACAACAAAGGAAAAATACAGGGGCCATTTGAAAAAGGCGAGTTTGATACCACCGCCATTGCCGGTAGAAATTTATATACTAGTATGGATGTTGAAGTACAACAATTGGCGGAAAAATTATTACAACACAAAATTGGAAGCGTAGTGGCTATCAACCCTAAATCAGGAAGTATCATCGCAATGGCCTCTAGCCCAGGATACAATCCTAATTTATTAACAGGGAATCAGCGTCGGAAAACCATTGGTCGATTGCTCACAGATACTGCACGTCCTATTTACAATCGTGCCATTAAGGGACAATACCCTCCAGGATCTACCTTCAAACCGCTGGGTGCTTTAATCGCATTAGATGAAGGTTTGATTACCCCAAGTTTTGGCTACAATTGTTTTGGATTATATACTGCTTGCGGCGACCCACGTAAATGCGAGCACCATAATGCTGGGCATGCTGGAAATTTACAATTGGCATTAGCCAACTCCTGTAATTCTTATTTTTTACAAGTATTTAGAATGGCCATAGATAACCCAAAATATCATAATGCAAAATTGGGTTATTTAAAATGGAAAGAATATATGAATAGCTTTGGCTTAGGAAGAAAACTAGGTATTGATTTGCCAAGTGAAAATAGAGCCAACATCCCTGACACCGCACAATACAATAAAGATTTTGGTGGAGCAAAATATTGGAACAGTTGTTTTATGCTTACTTTAGGAATTGGGCAAGATAGGATGACGGCCACTCCTTTGCAATTGGCTAATACCATGGCTTTTATCGCTAATGATGGCTATTATTACACTCCACATTTTGTAGACAGTGTGGAAGAGGAAGATGATTACGATAAAGAATTACTTTTAAAATACAGAACAAAGCAAGAAGTAACTAAAATACCAAAAGAGTACTACGATGTCATTAAAGAAGGCATGCATGATGTAACCATTATTGGCACTGCGGCATTTATTAAAGTGCCTGGTCATGAATTTTGTGCAAAAACTGGTACAGCACAGAACCCACATGGAAAAAATCACTCCATGTTTGTTTGCTTTGCTCCAAAAGACAATCCTAAAATTGCAGTGGCTGTAGTAGTAGAAAATGCTGGATTTGGCTCTACTTGGGCAGGTCCAATTGCAGGTTTAATAATGGAAAAGTATTTAAATGATACCTTGACAAAAGAAAGTAAAACAAAAATGGATTACTTAGCGAATGTAGATTTAATGCCTGCCAATATTAAAGAATGGTATATCAGAAACAATAAAACCGAAATGCTCATTCCACTTAATTACAATAATGATGAGCTTTCTGATATTTGGGATATGGAGATGCTATCGGAAACTGCTCCCATTAAGCTTAATGTAGATACCCTTAAAAAAATAGATACCTTTCAAAAAAATAAGCCTCCTGCATCACCCATTCCTCCAAAACAAAACAACAAGGAAAGTATATTAACGCCTATTGAGAAAAAGAAAAAAGTGAATTCACAATAAAATGTCAACAATCAACAACCATAACTTTTCTAAAGGAACAGACTTGGCAGTCATACTGGTCTATATAATAATGGTAACCATTGGTGTCTTGTGTATTTTTATGGTTGAATACAACCCCAATTTAAATTGGAGTAATTCATTTTTGACAGCCAAAACCAATTTTAGCAAACAAATTTATTTTTCCATCTTCTGTGCTTTCATTGCCATTTTTATACTGTTATTAGATAGTAAAGTTTTTACTGCCCTAGCTAACTTATCTTATGCAGCAGGCATACTGCTCATGCTGGCCACTTTTATACTTGGAAAAAATATCAATGGCTCTAAAAGTTGGATTCCTATTGCGGGCGGTTTTAATTTACAACCTGCTGAATTATGTAAAATATTTACTGCTTTATTTTTAGCGAAATTTATTTCCAAACCAGATACCGATTTTAAAAAACTAAAATCACATTTAATAGCAGGGGCAGCCATTGCGCTGCCTGCTATATTATCTATCATGCAGCATGAACTAGGATTGGCATTGGTATATAGTGCTTTTATTTTTGCCATGTATCGAGAAGGGCTTCCTCCTGTTATACTAGTGGTCTTGCTTTCATTTGCTATATTAGTGATAGCCACCTTATTGCTTGACCCTAGCTTACTTGCTATAATATTAACTGTAATTGCAGGGTTGTTCATTTTTGCAATGATTAAAAGATTTAAAAAAAATAAAAGTAAAATTTTAATCGTGGTTGCGATTTGGGGGATTTGTTTTGGAACCGTACGTTTTGCAGTTCCTTATATATTCAACCATGTATTTGAGTGTTATCAAAGTACCCGTATCTATAGCATGGTAGGAAAAGAATACGACTGTGCTCAAAATAAAAAATCTGCTTCCTCTACTGGACTGCGTCACAGTAAAAAGCCAGATGATTACAACGTAAAACAAAGTAAAATAGCCATAGGTTCTGGTGGTTTTTGGGGGAGAGGATTTTTAAAAGGAACGCAAACAAGAGGTAAATATGTGCCTGAACAACATACAGATTTTATATTTACCTCCTTAGGGGAAGCTTTTGGTTTTGTGGGTACCTTTATATTTTTAGGCTTGTATTTATTTTTCTTATTTAGACTCGTTCGTATTGCAGAAAGACAAAGAAGTGCTTTTTCAAGGGTATACGCCTATAGCGTAGTGGGCATCTTCTTTTTTCATATTGCAGTCAACATTAGTATGACCATTGGATTGTTTCCAGTAGTGGGCATCCCCTTGCCACTTATAAGTTATGGGGGATCTTCTTTGTTAACTTTTACGGTACTATTATTTATTTTATTAAGATTAGATGCCGATAGGCAAATGGTGCTTCGTTAATGCTTATTTTTGCAGCATGCGAATTTATCCTTTATCTGAAGGCTGTTTCTCGATAGACCATACTAAAGTATTCGTACCTTTTGATAGTAGCCATCAAGCATTTCATAATCGCCCAAAGGGTAGTATTTTAGTAGAAGTGCAACCTTTTGTAGTCATCACAGAAAAGGATATTATTTTATTGGATACAGGATTAGGCTATACCAATCAAGAAGGCGTTTTGCAATTACATGCTAATTTAATGGCCTTGGGCATTAACCCCAGTTCTGTAACCAAAGTTTTTCTAAGTCATTTACACAAAGATCATGCAGGGGGCATCAGCTATCTTCATCCCATCCATCAAGAAAGATATATCAGCTTTCCCTATGCAGTATATTATGTTCAAAAAAAGGAATTCGAAGAAGTCCAAGCAAAAAGTAATGATCCAAATTTGTTAGCTCAAATTGAACCACTTGCCAATTTTAGTGGCGTACATTGGTTGACAGAGGAGGAAGGTGACATAGATCATATTATACATTATCAAATTACAGGTGGGCATAGTAAATACCACCAAGTAGCTTGGTTAAAAGAAAATGAGGAAACCATTTTCTTTGGAGCAGATGTGGCACCTCAATTACAACAAATGAAGGCCAAGTTTGTCGCTAAATATGATCTGGATGGTAAAAAATGTTTGGAATATAGACAAAGCTGGTGGGAACAAGGTGCTAAAGAGCAATGGACTTTTGCTTTTTACCACGATATTCAACATCCAACGCAGCTACCTACTGCAATTGATTAAAACGAACATTCATTAGGAATCAATGCTGGTAAGGCTTTCACAATTACAAACTTAATTTGTAGTACCTTTGCCCTGCAAATTATGACACTCTCTACGCACAACTATTCACAACAATTTAGAAAAAATGTATCTGATAAATACATTATCTACAATAGCTTATTTGCAGCATTACCCTACTCAGGCGTTGCTAATGTGGGTGCCTTATTACCTATTCTTTTACAAACTTGCGAAGAAGGCTATGCAAAAGGAAAATCACCTAATGATATTGTAGATTATTTTTTTAGTAGACATACTCAAGTAGAAACTGAAAAAGAAAAAATTGATCACTTATTTAAATATGTTCAATACATAGAAAGACAAGTTGTTCTTTTTGACGCCATTGAAGATGCAGCATTTACTTCTGTTAATGATATAGATGGCCCGGGTAGTTTAAAAACATTGATTAGAGATGCCGCCTTCACCGGAAAAAATCAGGCTTTAAAAAATAAACTTGAAAATTTTAAAGTGCGCATTGTATTAACAGCGCATCCTACCCAATTTTACCCAGCCAATGTATTAGGCATTATTCATGATATGGGTGAGGCGATTGGCAAAAATGATTTCGACACCATCAATCAATACATTCAACAATTAGGTTTGACTCCATTTTTTAATAAAAAGCAACCGACGCCAGCAGACGAAGCATTAAACCTAATGTGGTATTTAGAAAATGTTTTTTATTATGCCATTGGTAATATTTATAGTGGAATAATTAATGAAGTGTTTGATAGAAATTACACAGGAAGCAATCCATTTATTGAATTAGGATTTTGGCCAGGTGGCGACAGAGATGGCAACCCTTTTGTAAATGCGGCTACCACTATCCATGTGGCCAAAGCTTTAAGAAGTAGTATTATAGTTTGTTATTATAGAGATGTGAGAAAATTAAAAAGAAAATTAACTTTCTCAGGAATCGATGTATTATTAAATAATTTAGAAGCGAAATTATATGAAAATGTTTTTAGGCCAGACGAAAGTCATCCCATCGCCGCAAGTGAAATTATTGCTAGCCTAGTAGCCATTAGACAAAAGATTATTGATGAGGATCATTCACTTTATCTTTCTCGATTGGAAAGTCTTTTACACAAAGTACATTTATTTGGTACCCATTTTGCTTCTTTAGATATTCGACAAGACAGCAGGATACACCATGCTGTATTAATGAGTATTCATGAAAGTTTATTAGCAAAAAATGGTAAAGCCTTACTTCCAGCCAATTATAAAAATTTAGATTCAGCGGATCAATTAAATATATTAAGTAAACTTTCGGACCAATTAAATCCAAACGATTATTCTGACACCATTACCAAAGACACGCTAGAAAGCATTTATGCGATCAAGCAAGTGCAAGCCATGAATGGAGAAGCGGGCTGTCACCGTTATGTGATTAGCAATTGTCAATCCGAAGTAAATGTAATGGAATTGTATGCCCTATTTCGATTATGCGGATGGGATGAAAATATAAAGTCGGTAGATATTGTTCCTCTTTTTGAAACCATTGACGACTTAACTGCTTCAGAAGCTATCATGTCTGTGTTGTACGAATATCCATTATACGCAGCACATTTAGAGCAAAGAAATCAACAACAACCCATCATGTTGGGCTTTAGTGATGGTACTAAAGACGGCGGGTACTTACAAGCCAACTGGAGTATTTATAAAGCCAAAGAAACACTTACTTCCATTTCAAGAAAAAATAATATTGTAGTTAAATTTTTTGATGGACGTGGCGGGCCCCCTTCAAGAGGGGGTGGCAAAACACATCAGTTTTATGCGTCTATGGGCAATCAAATAGAAAATGATGAAATTCAATTAACTGTGCAAGGTCAAACCATCACCTCTAATTTCGGTACCATTCAATCAGCGCAATACAATTTGGAACAATTATTAAGTGCGGGGGTAAGCAATGAATTATTTGCTGACGCTAAATTACAGTTATCCGAAAAGAACCGTGACCTACTAGAAGAATTGGGTAATATTAGTTATGCTTCCTATCAGCAACTTAAAGAAAACCCATTATTTCTTCCCTATTTGCAAAAGTATAGTCCATTAAATTATTACAGTAAAAGCAATATTGCCAGCCGTCCTACTAAAAGAGGAACAGGTACCACTTTAAGCTTTAGTGATTTAAGGGCCATCCCTTTTGTAGGAAGCTGGAGTCAGTTAAAACAAAATGTACCTGGATTTTATGGCGTGGGAACTGCCTTACAAGTTCTTAAAGAAAAAGGTTTATGGAATGAAGTACAATCTTTATTTAATACTATTTCCTTTTTTAGAACTTTAGTAGACAATAGTATGATGAGTATGGTTAAGTCTAATTTTGCCATCACCAAACACATCGAATCTGACCCAGAATTCAATCCTATCTGGCAATCCATAAAAGAAGAATTTAAATTAACTACTCAGCTTTACTTGGAATTAAATAATGCAAAAAGTTTAATGGAAGCAGATACAGTTGGTAAACATTCTATTTTATTAAGAGACCGCATTGTACTTCCCTTGCTTACCATACAACAATACACTTTGTGTAAAGTTCAAACTCCTCATTTGGAATCAAGCTTATTGGTTTCCTACGAGAAATTGTTAACTAGAACTATGTTTGGAGTAATCAATGCCGCACGCAATTCTGCATAAATTCTTACACGGCTCCATTGTCTTTCCATTGCCATAAATGCAAGCAAGCATAGGTTTTATAAGGGCCCCAATTGGCCGCTTTTTTAAGCATTTTTATTTTTAATTCTTTTTTTGTTTCGTATTTTATTTTATACAACCTGATCATTGCTTGTTGAATACCTAAATCATCTACTGCAAAAACATTTTCATGTCCCAAACTAAACATCAATAACATTTCAACAGTCCAAGTGCCTACCCCTTTTATTTGAGTCAATAATTCAATAACCGCTTCCGGTTCCATCGAATACAATTGCTTATCTAAGATTTTGTTTTCCATAAAGAAATGTGCCACGTTATGAACATAGTTCACTTTGGAATTACTTAAGCCAATACTACGAAGGGTTTCTTTTGGAGTGTCCACAACCTGCTGCATATTGGGCTCCACTCCTTGGTATAAATCTAAAAAGCGAAGAAAAATTATTTTAGCCACTTTGGTATTCAATTGTTGGCTTAAGATACTGGCAATAAGCCTTACTGGCGTATTTTTCCTCTTTTTTAAGGTATAAGGCTTCCCTTTTAGAAGAGCGGCTAGTTTTAAATCTTTTTTCAAATGATTTTGATAAGTCATGGCCCTAAATTAACTTGTTTTTATTTATTTATCTTAAATTCAATTAAGAATTAAAATTTAGTAACTTATAACTAAACCCATACATCCTTTAAAAAAATAAAACTATGAAAAAATATTTCACCTTTATTGCAGTGTTACTGTGTACGATTTCTTTTGCTCAAAACAAAGACGAACAAACTATTCGTCAAATTTTAGCCAATCAAGAAAAAGCTTGGAACAAAGGAGATTTGACCACTTTTATGGTTGGTTATTGGGACAATGACAGCTTAGTGTACATAGGAAAAAATGGTCCCACTTATGGTTACGCTACCACTTTAAATAATTATAAAAAGAACTACCCCGACACCAGCCACATGGGTAAGCTAAAATTTCAACTATTAAGTGTAAAGCCATTAAATACAGACCATTATTTTGTCATTGGGAAATTTAACTTAACCAGAACGGTGGGAGATGCTAGTGGTTATTTTACGCTTCTATTTAGAAAAATAAATGGGGTATGGAAAGCCATTGCCGACCATAGTAGCTAAATTTTCTAGTCTACTTTGATGCCTATTGGATGACGCCAAAGCCTATATAAAGCATAGAATAAACCTGTACAACTTAAAAGTAAAAAGGCATAAAATATTTTATTACCTAGCTGCCAAGCACCATCTAGATAAGCATACCCCCACATAATACCAAATGTGCTATTGAGTGTCATACACAATACCACCATTACAATGGTACGCATAATGCGATTTAAAAATTGAAGTAATTTTGGTTCCATACTAATTAATAAAATATTAATCGAGACTTTGCTTATTTGCGGCAGCGGCTTTCAATAAGCGATCAAACTGAGCCGGTGTTAAATCGTTGTAGAAATAATAAACAGGGTCTACTTTTATACTTCTTTTGATTACTTCATAATGACAATGAGGCCCAGTACTTTTTCCCGTATTGCCAATGTATCCAATTACTTCACCTCTTTTTATCGCTTGACCCACTCTCGCTTTTACACGCACCATATGTCCATATAAGGTTTGGTAACCATAGCCATGATTAATCACTACTTTATTCCCATACCCATCTGTGTTAAACCCCGCTATCTGCACCACTCCATCTGCGGTAGCATAGATTGGCGTACCCACTGGCGCTGTAAAATCCAATCCCTGATGAAAACGAATATCTTTATACAAGGGGTCAATTCGATAACCAAAGCTTCCGCCAATACGATTTAATTTTTTATTACTCACTGGCTGAATAGAAGGAATGGCTTTTAATAATTTTTCTTTATTCTTTACCATCGAATTAATTTCAACAAAGGAAGTTGTTTGATAGGCCATTCTTAAAGATAAGTTATTGAGTTGCCCAATCATATTGGATAGCAATTCCGAATTAGACAAATTTTGAACCAATCTAACTTCTTTTTTAGCCTCCATCTCTTTTACCCTTGCACTATCTGGAATAGGACTGGACTCAAAAATGGATCGATATACTTCATTGTCCCTATTTTCTAATTCTGACATTTGTAATTCTAACTGCTTTAATTGCGCGCTTAAAACACTGTAATTTTCTTTGTAGGTTTCATTTTGTTGACGCAGGAGTTTTTCCTTTGGGGAGTCTATGTATTGAAATAACACTACCACAATGATCACCCCCGTAATAATAGAAGCTGCTATAAAGCCAAAAAGCTGCAATAACCTAACACGCAGAGGCACTTCGACCTTGTCAAATCTGAGGGTATGTGTATTAAAGAAGTATTTTATTTTCTTCATCTAAATGTTCTATTATTTGTCCCCGAAAGGCCGTAAAAAAGCCCTAATTCCTTACCTTTGAGGACATTAAAAAAGCATAACAAATATAGCTTTTAAGACCAACACAGCCTAAAATTAAGCTACATGAGGAAGAGCTCCGAAATAAGACAAGAATTTTTAGATTTTTTCGCATCTAAAGGGCATGCCATTGTACCCTCTGCACCCATCGTGGTTAAAAACGACCCTACCTTGCTTTTTACCAATGCGGGGATGAATCAATTCAAAGATTACTTTTTAGGCAATCAAGTACCAATTCATAACAAAATAGCTGATACCCAAAAATGTTTAAGGGTGAGTGGAAAGCACAATGATTTAGAAGAAGTGGGTGTAGATACTTATCATCATACCATGTTTGAGATGTTAGGTAATTGGAGTTTTGGAGATTATTTTAAAGAAGATGCCATTGCTTGGAGTTGGGAATTATTAACCAAAGTATATGGCATTGATCCAGCTAAATTATATGTCACCGTTTTTGAAGGAGATGCTGCAGAAAATTTACCCGCATCCAGCGAAGCCTTACGTCATTGGAAAAAATGGGTGTCAGAGGATAAAATAATTTACGGCAATAAAAAAGATAATTTTTGGGAAATGGGCGATACGGGCCCTTGTGGTCCATGTAGCGAAATTCATGTTGATATGAGATCTGCGGAAGAAATTGCACTAATACCAGGACGAGACTTGGTAAACAAAGACCATCCGCAAGTAATTGAAATATGGAACAATGTATTTATTCAATACAATAGAAAAAAAGATGGCAGCTTGGAAGCGCTTCCTAATAAACATGTGGATACAGGTATGGGTTTTGAAAGATTGGTACGTGTGATTCAAAATAAAAAAAGTAATTATGATACGGATGTTTTTACGGGCACCATTGAAGCGGTAGAAAAAATTACCCATAAATCCTATGATTATAGCGATAGCAAGCAAGCTGTTGCTTTCAGAGTCCTTGCAGATCATATTAGAGCCATCGCTTTTACTATTGCCGACGGTCAACTGCCCGCCAATACAGGGGCAGGTTATGTCATTCGAAGAATTTTAAGAAGAGCGGTAAGGTATTATTATTCCTACCTAGATTACAAACATCCATTATTGCATCAATTAATGCCCTTATTGGCCGAGCAATTTGAACATGTATTTCCTGAATTAAAAGGACAATTAGATTTTGTAAGTAAAGTGGTCAAAGAAGAAGAAGAAGGTTTCTTAAGAACATTAGAAAAAGGTTTAAAGCGCATGGATGATATTATTGCAACTCATGCAAAAAAATCTACCATCGAAGGTAAGTTGGTATTTGAACTTTTTGACACTTTTGGATTTCCTGTAGATTTAACCAGATTGATTGCTAATGAAAATGAATTGCAGGTGGATGAAACTGGTTTTGAAAAAGAAATGTTGCAACAAAAAAATAGAAGCCGCGCAGCCACTGCTATTGATACCGGAGATTGGGTGCAAGTAAATCCTGACACAGAAACAAAATTCATAGGCTATACTGCTACTTCTGCCAATGCTACCGTAATAAAATACCGTAAAGTAAAGGCAAAAGGAAAAGAGGCTTATCAATGGGTAATTAGTGAAACCCCCTTTTATGCAGAAAGCGGAGGACAAGTGGGTGATACTGGCAACTTTAAATTTGAAGATGGAAGCAATATAGAAGTTACAGATACTAAAAAAGAGAATAATTTATTTATACATTTTACCGACTCCTTACCTACTACCATTGGTTCAAAACTAAGCGTGCAAGTAAATGTTGCCAATAGAAAAAATATTACACTACACCATTCTGCTACCCATTTATTACACGCGGCTTTAAGAAATATTTTAGGCAAACACGTAGCACAAAAAGGAAGCTTAGTGAATGCCGAACAATTGCGATTTGACTTTTCTCATTTTGCAAAAATGACCCCTGAAGAAATTATAGCCGTAGAACAAATGGTGAATGCCAAAATAAAAGAAAACATTCCTGTAGTCATTAAAGAAATGAATAAGGAGGAAGCCATCCAACTTGGCGCGATGGCTTTATTTGGAGAGAAATATGGCGATAAAGTACGTGTGGTAGTAATGGATCCTACTTATTCTATAGAATTGTGTGGCGGAACCCATGTAGGTCATACTGGAGAGATTGAACATTTTATTTTAAAAGCAGAAGCTTCTGTTGCAGCTGGGGTAAGAAGAATTGAAGCGGTAGTTGGCGCTGCTGCACAGCTTTATGTCACTGAGATAAATGAAAAGCTACATAAACAAATTGTACAATTAACTGAGGCTTGTGCAACATTAGCCAACCAATTATCAATTAAATTTCAAGCGCCAGAATGGAATGAGGCAAGTACAGTAGATATTTTAAATGACACTATTTCAGATTTGCAAGCAAAGCAAAAAGAATTGTTTAAAAAACTAGAAAGCCAAGAAGCAGGATTGGTTAATAGTTTATTAGAAACTTATCGTACTCAGTTTACTTCCATAAATGGTGTTCAATTTTTAGGTACACATATACCATTAAAAAGCAGTGACCAATTAAAAAAATTAGCACAGCTATTGGGTGCTACACAACCTAATACCTTGGTGGTATTGGTCAATAAAGTAGAAGGTAAAGCAGCTGTAGCGATTTCCATCAATGAAAGTTTAGCCAATGAAAAAAATTGGCAAGCTCCTCAAATAATTAAAGAAAAAATTGCTCCACTTATCAAAGGTGGTGGTGGTGGGCAAAAAACTTTAGCAGCAGCTGGTGGGCAAGATGCGACTCAATTGGACAAAGTAATTGAAGCAGTAAGAGGAATGCTATAGACAATCACAAAAAAAAGTACTAATACATCATGACTCAAACGGCTACTCCATCTTCTAAATACGAAGCTGTTATCGGATTAGAAATACATGCACAATTGGCTACCAAAAGCAAAATGTTTTGTGGAGATGCGACCGATTTTGGCGCAGCACCCAATACGCAAATTAGCCCCATTACATTGGGGCATCCTGGTACTTTACCAAAGACCAATGAGAAAGCCGTTGAATATGCCATTACCATGGGGCTAGCCTGTGGATGTACTATTGAAAAAAACAACTATTTCGCAAGAAAAAATTATTTTTATCCCGACCTGCCAAAAGGGTATCAAATTTCACAACATACTACCCCAATTTGCGTGGGAGGTACTGTTTCTATAAAAACGTCAAAAGGTGAAAAGAAAATTCAATTGAATCGAATTCATTTAGAGGAAGACGCAGGGAAAAGTATTCATGACCTTTCTGCTACCTCTACTATGATAGATTTAAACAGAGCAGGCACCCCATTAATTGAATTAGTTACCGAGCCTTGTCTACACTCGGCAGAAGAAGCTTTTGCCTTTGTAACAGAAATTAGAAAATTAGTAAGATGGTTAGGGGTATGTGATGGCAATATGGAAGAAGGTAGTTTAAGATGCGATGCGAATATTTCTATTCGATTGCAAGGAGAAAAGAAATTAGGTACTCGGGTTGAAATAAAAAATTTAAACTCGATACGAAATATCAAGAAAGCCATTGAATACGAAATAGAAAGGCTCATTCAGATCAATGAAACAGGCGGAATCATTATTCAACAAACCAGAAGCTTTGACTCCAACAACGATACCACTTTCTCCATAAGAGACAAGGAAGATGCCAATGATTATAGATACTTCCCCGATCCAGACTTAGCACCATTACATTTGACAGATGAATGGATCGATGAAATTAGAAAAAAATTGCCTTCATTACCCAATGAGTTACAAAAACAATGGGTTAACAGCTTTCACTTGTCCGAATATGATGTGGAGCAATTAAGCGAGCACAAGGAAGAAGCTGCTTTTTTTATACAATTAACCCAATTAAGCAAGCACTATAAGTCTATTGCTAATTGGATATTAGGTCCTATAAGATCCTATTTGAATGAGTCTAATGCTACTTATGAAAAACTTACCTTAGCACTACCCTATATAGCAGCATTAATAGAAATGGTTGAAACCAATCAGTTAAACTTTTCAGTAGCAAGTAATAAAATATTGAAAGAAATCATTGACCAACCACAATCACCATTGATGTACGCCGAGCAACATAATTTGCTACAATCCAATTCAGTTGATGAAATGGAACATTGGGTGAATCAGGTCATAGCGAAACATCCCGACAAAGTAAATGAATATAAAAAAGGGAAAAAAGGCTTGATAGGCTTATTTGTAGGGGAAGTTAAAAGGATAAGCCAAGGTAAAGCCGATCCAAAATTAAGTACACAAATGCTTGAAAAAAAATTAGCAAATTAACCAATAGTAATTTAATCTATTCAAAAAATATTAATATGAACATCAAAAGTATTTCAATCGTCTTATTCAGCACCCTTCTTTTATTGGTTGGCTGCAAAAAAAAATCTAACGAAGCCACTTATTCAGTGACGGGACAAATTCAACATGCAGGGAATAGTAAATTGATGTTACAAGAAGTGCCCTATGGCGGCAAACCCATTGTCACATTAGATTCAATTACTTTGGATAAGGAGGGTAATTATGCTTTTAGATTCATTGCCAAACAAGAAGGTATTTACAGATTGGCTACTGAAAAAGATTTGGAAATTATATTTGTCAATGATGAAGAAAATATTCAAATAAATGCAGATGCAGATAATTATCAATCTTATACTATTAAGGGTTCTAAAAATAGCAATGCCATGCTGGGGTTTTTAATCCAATATCGAAAAAAAGACTCCTCTTTATTTTCAACTTTATTCAATTTAGATGCTTTGCAAAAACAAAATGCAAAAGATAGCAGTATTTTTTGGTTGCAAAAACAAAGAATTTCAAAAATTAATGATTTGAATGAATTTGTAGAAAACAATATCATTAGTTCAACTAGCCCAGCTGTCATTTACTATTCCCTAGGTTTAAGTTTGAGGTCAATGGAATCGGCCAAGGTATTAGCGCTAGCCAAAGCGGCTGCAGAAAAAACAAAAGCAACTCCGCTGGTAGAATTTGTTGCCTTATTAAGCACTCAAGTACAGTCCAATACTAAGGCAGCAGCAGCAAGTGTAGGTAATATTGCGCCTGAAATTTCATTAGCAGATCCCAATGGGAAAATTATATCCTTAAGTAGTTTACGAGGCAAATATGTATTAGTAGATTTTTGGGCAAGTTGGTGTGGACCTTGCAGAGGAGAAAATCCTAATGTAGTTGCAGCATTTGAAAAATATAAAAATAAAAATTTTACTGTATTGGGCATATCACTTGACGACAACAAAGAAAGTTGGTTAGAGGCCATCAAAGTAGATAAATTAAATTGGCAGCACATAAGCGATCTAAAGAAATGGGAAAGTATTGTAGTGGGCGCTTATCAAATTGAAGGCATCCCTTTTAATGTGTTAATAGATCCAACTGGAAAAATTATTGCAACAGAATTAAGAGGCCAAGCTTTACAAGAAACACTGGCTGGCGTTTTGCAATAGAATTATTTTAGACCAAATAAGCACCTTTTATTTTTGCTTTATAAAAGTCTTTATTAATGCAGGCAGCAATATTAAATTGGTCAATGTACTTACCACTAAGGTTAATGAAGTAAGCCAACCTAATGCCTTGGTCCCTCCAAAATCACTGAAACAAAAAATAACAAAACCAGCTACTAGTACCATAGAGGTATAAATAATACTGATGCCAGTATGTTTAATTGTTTGCACTAAAGTTGCATTCACTTGATGATGTAAACGAGGCAATTCTTGTTTGTAATTAATTAAAAATCGAATGGTTACATCTATAGCAATTCCTAATGCTACGCTAAATACTAATACAGTGGATGGTTTTAAGGACACGCCTATCCAACCCATGACTCCAGCCGTAATTAATAATGGTACTATATTCGGCACCAAAGAGCACATCAATATAGGGAAGGATCTAAATAAAAATAACATGCACATTGCAATTAATAAAAAAGCCCAAAATATAGACTCTCCTAATCCTGTAATAATAAAATTACTTCCTTCTAAAAAAGTAACACTACTCCCAGTGATTTGAATATTATATTTACTACTATCAAAAATAGATTGGGTAGCGCTATCTAATCTATTTAAAAAAATAGGCAATTGTGCACTTCCTATATCTTTCATGTTAACACTCACTCTTGTTTGGCTTTTGTCTTTATCAATAAATTTACCTAACAATTGCGCAGGTCCATTTGATCCTTCCTTCTCCACTTTATTAAATTGTAGAAAGGGCGCTATAAAGGCCATTTCAGTACTGCTAGGTAAAGTATACGAAAGACTATCACCATCATAAAATGCCTGTTTTGCAAATTTAATTCCATCTAACATCCCCATAGGCTTGCCCAATTCCGGCTGATTGCTTAAATACACTTCTAAAGATTCTAAGGCTTCCAGTGGGTGTATACTTTTTATTAAACCATTCCTTTTTTTAGTATCTACAATTATTTCCAAAGGCATTACACCCCCTCCTTCTTTTTCAAACCATTTCAAATCGGTATACAGCTGGTCTTTTTTAGGCAAATCATCTACAATAAAAGCTTCCTTCTTAATATGCATCACCCCTATTAAAGAAAAAATAACAAAAATTAAAGTAATTCCAAAAACCCATTTAGTATGATGAAAAGTCCATTTTTCTATTTTAATTAAAATATTTTCGAGGTACTTATTATCTAAATATTTAATATGCTTCGGTTGTGGTGCCTCTATATAAGTAAGGACCGGTGGTATAAACAATAAACTAATAAAAAATATAGCCATAATGTTTAATCCCGACACCCATCCAAATTCTTTTAATAAAGGACTTTTTGTAAAAGCAAAAACAAAGAAACCAATCGCTGCTGTGATATTACAAAATAAAGTAACTATCCCCATCCTACTCACCATTTGAACAATGGCTTGTTCTTTATTTTTAGTTTCCTTAAAGGAAGTGTGGTACTTATTTAAAAAATAGATACAATTGGGAATACCAATGACAACGATCAAAGGAGGTATTAATGCAGTAAGTAAAGTAATTTTTTGTCCCATTAAAACCATGGTCCCAAAACTCCAAATAACACCCATAATTACTACCGACAAACTTAAAAGTGTAGCAGAGAGAGATCTGAAAAATAACATCAAAGTAATGGCAGACAACAATAAGGAGCCAATCAAAAACCAAACCATTTCTTTTTTAATTCTATCCGCCAAAATGGTTCTAATATAAGGTAAGCCACTTATATGCACCTTTAATCCGGTTTGCTTTGTAAATAAATTAAGCTCAATTTGTAACATTGAAATAATATGCGACCGAGCTCCACTATTAATAGAATCCGGATTAAAACTAACTGCCATAATATAAGCATGGCTATTAGGATTGTATAATAAATTTTTATAAAAAGGTAGTTGCTCTAAGGTTGCTTTATTATTTAATAAACTAGAGTCATTTTCATAAGGAGGATTAAAAATCTTATTGGCAATAAATTTAGTTTGAGCACTATCTTTAGTAATGGTATACGCATAGGGCAAACTAAGCACATTGGTAACACCTTGGATTTTCTTTAAAGATTGATGTAAATTATAAGCAGCGTTAAATACAGATGAAGTATACATACTATTGGTCTGAAATCCAACCACTACAGTAGTTCCATCTACGCCAAATTTTTTTACGAAGTCCTTATAAATAATAAATTTAGGATTGTCTTCAGGTATAGCTTTAGTAAACTCATAACTCAATTTAACTTGAATTGCAAAATAGCCCATAATTAAAGTAATTACACCCAATAGGATTAAGGATACTACTTTGAATCTAACTATCAATTGGCCAAGTTGTTGCCACATACAGTTTTATTTAAATTATATAACCCATATAAAAGCGGCTACTTGCGTAAGCGCACCTATCAAAAAACCAACTATTAATTCATTTTTAGTATGGTCGCTTACCACCATTCTAGCACTCACCACCAAAGCAGTAAATAGGATGGTCATTATTATCCAAGCCAAGTTATTTACTGGATAATAAAATCCCACCAAGATAACAGCCATCAGTAATCCACTAATACCCATAGCATGAAGACTGACTTTTATAAAATTATTTACAGTTAATCCAATGGCACTGGATATAAAAATTCCAAAATAAAAATACTTCAAAGCCAAAGGCTGATCCGTAAAATTTCTACTTAAATAATACATCCACCAATAAAAGAACATAGTAATGACATAAGGTATAATTCTTTCTTTTCTTGTACGTAAAAAGATACTGTCACTGAATTTAAGTCTCCATAATAAAAATACGGCAAAGGCTGGAAAGAAAGCAGTTAGCCAAAAAACACTAAACAACTTTAATTTCAATTGCCAGTCGGTGATGCCCGCAAATTCAAAAGGCATCAAATACATTAAGTAAATGAAAAAGTAGGTTGGTATAAATAAAGGATGAAATACATAGGAAACTGTATTGGCAATATAGACGAGTGGTTTAGGTGTTTGGTTTTCCATGGATGGTAATATTTAGCTAGAGTTCTTTTCTTAATCTAGCTACTGGAATATTTAATTGTTCTCTGTATTTTGCCACAGTTCTTCTAGCAATATTATACCCTTTTTCTTGCAATTGTTCTGTTAATTCATCATCACTAAAAGGCTTATGCTTATCTTCCAATTCTAATAACTCTTCTAAAATTGCTTTTACCTCTTTCGTACTCACTTCTTCCCCGGAATCAGTAGTCAACGATTCGCTAAAAAAATATTTTAATAAAAATGTGCCAAATTCAGTTTGTACATATTTGCTATTGGCTACTCTACTCACCGTAGAAACGTCTAAATTAGTTTTTTCTGCAATGTCTTTTAAGATCATAGGCCTTAATTTAGTGGTGTCCCCGCTCATAAAAAATGCCTCCTGATGAATTAAAATAGAATTCATTGTTTTCAAAAGTGTTTGTTGTCTTTGGAGAATCATTTCGATAAACCATTTAGCAGAATCAATCTTTTGCTTTAAAAAAAATACGGCTTCCTTTTGAGCTTTATCCTGTTTATTACCTCTGTCATACTCCTTTAACATTAATTTGTAATCATCGCTAATCACCAGAGGCGGCGCATTCCTACTATTTAAAATCAATTCTAATTTTGTATTATTAATTAAAACAGTAAAATCGGGAATAATATATTTATCCGCTTCGCTCATATGACCAGTTTCTGCACCTGGCTTTGGATTTAAAGAAACAATCTGATGAAGTACTTTTTTAATTTGAAGATCGTCTAAATGTAAACTCTTCTGTATTTTATCATAATGTTTTCGAGTGAATTCTTCAAAATGTTTTTCAATAATAGTTATAGCTAATACGGTATCTGTATCCACTTCTCCAGCTTCTTCTTTTTTTCTTTTTAATTGTAACAACAGGCATTCCTGTAGGTTTCTAGCACCAATGCCTGGGGGATCAAATTGTTGCACTTTTAATAAAAGAGCCTCAATCTCTGTTACTTCTACGGTCATACTTTGTTTAAATGCGAGGTCATCTGCTATCGATTGTAGCGCTCTTCTTAAATAACCATCGTCGTCTAAACTTCCAATAATTTGCTCGGCAATTTTATAAGCATGCTCTTCCAAAGCCAACATGCTTAATTGATCCATTAAAATTTCGTGTAAACTTAATTCAGCTTTAATTGGAATCACCTTGTCGTCATCCAATTCTGGGTAATAATCATCTTTTGTTTTATAGTTGGCGACATCCCCGTCATCATCATAATCATAGTTGCTCAACTCTTCATTACTCATTTCAAATTCATCTACAGGGATGGCTTCTTCCTCTTCTACATTACCATCTAATAATTCATCCTTCATTTCCTCCACCGACTTCTCCATATCTCCTTCTAACAAATCCGCATTCATTTCTAGTGCTGGATTTTCTTCTAGCTCCTCCTTAATTCTTTGTTCAATTTGTGCAGTAGGAATTTGCAACAACTTCATCAATTGTATTTGCTGCGGCGACAATCTTTGTAATTGTCTTTGTTGCAAGGATTGTCCTAATGACATAAACGATTACTTTAAGAAAGTGCTTTAAGTAAAACAGTTGAAAAAAGTGCTCCTTTTTCATGCACTTGCTCTTCCGTCCAAGTTAAGCTAATGGCCGTTGAAATACACCTACTCATAATGACATCGCTTTTTTCAAATGACGTGGTATTTAATTTTTCTAGTCCCGCTTGTTGCGCCTCGTTTAATCTATTCAAACTTTTAACATTTTTTAGATGCATCCATTTTTTTATATAATGCCAGTTGTTCGCATACCAATAAAAATTACCTGGCAATATTCCTGCATCTTTAAAGGCATTGATTACTTTGTCGGCGGCTACTTGGGTGGGTAAAAACCAAGTAAGGAAACTTCCACTGTCTCCAGCAGGATCAGGAACAGTTCTAAATTCAATTCCTGGTACTTTTTCCAAATACGATTTTAAAATAGTTTGATTCTTTTTTTGAATAGTTAAAAATTGATCTAGTTTTCTTATTTGTGCCAAGCCAACCGCTGCATGCAATTCACTAATTCTAAAATTATAGCCTAAAAAAGGATGTAAGTCGGCGCCTCTGTCCACGCCCAAATGATCATGTCCATGATCCGTATAAGCATCTGCTTTAGTATACACTTCTTGATCATTGGTCATCACCACACCCCCTTCGCCACAGGTAATTGTTTTTACAAAATCAAAGGAAAAAGTTCCTGCATGGCCAATCGTGCCAAGCGCCTTCCCTTTATAAGTGCCACCAATACTTTGGCAGGCATCTTCCAATAATATCAAATCATGTTCTTCGCAAATAGCTTTTAAAGCATCCAAATCCGCCATGCTTCCGCACATATGCACGGGCATAATGCATTTTGTTTTTGAGGTAATTGCTGCCCTCACAGCTGATGGAGACAAAGTGAGTGAGCTGTCTATATCTACTAAAACCGGAACGGCGCCCACACTTAATATTGCCTCAAAACTAGCCACGAAGGTAAATGCCGGCATAATTACTTCATCTCCTGCGCCAACGCCTAAGGCAGCCATAGCGGTGGTAAGTGCAGCAGTACCGCTAGAGGTTAACTGTGCATGCTTGCTGCCAAATTGAGCACAAATAGCTTGTTCCAGCTCTTTAGATTTCCAAATACCCTTTCTTGGCCCATCAAATCCATAACGCATTAATATACCGGTCTCTAGGACCTCATTTACTTCTTTTTTTTCTTCTGCTCCAAAGAATTCAAATCCTGGCATATCCTTGATTTTTAATGATAAACAAAGGTAGTTTAAAAAACGAAAATTGGGGGTTTTTCAGTAATTTGCGCCCGTAAAAAACACTAGTGAACTTATGGAATACAGCAAATTGATCTCCGTGTCTGGTAAGTCTGGATTATTTGAATTATTAACCAGTAAAAGCGATGGCGCCATTGCTAAATCTTTAGAAAACGATAGTACTCAATTTATTAGTTCTAGAGCCCATCAATTCTCTCATTTAGAGAGTATTGAAGTATTCACTACCCACGAAAACGTATTCTTAGCAGAAGTTTTCATTGCCATGGGCAAATCCAAAGAAGCCTTACCTAGTGACAAGGATCCAAAATTGGTACAAGCCTACTTTAAAAAAGTATATGCCAAAATGGACTTTGATCGCGTTTACCCTAGTGATATGAAAAAGATGATTAAATGGTACGCTCAATTGCAAAAGCATGAAGTAACCCCTACTTTACCCGAAGTAGAGGATGATGAAGAAGAATCAAAGGCATAGGCCTTTGATGATAACAGAGTTACACTACCTAGCCTTTGATGATAACAGAGTTACACTACCTAGCTTTTGCTGATAACAGAGTTACACTACCTAGCCTTTTGCTTAAGACAGCCAATAAATTACATAAAAAACTTACTCAACTTAGGGTAAGTTTTTTTTTATGCTTAAATTGCAAGAGAAGCAAAAACTATAAAAATACAATTTGTTTAAATAATTAAAATGAAAAAATTAGTTCTACTATTTTGTGTGTTATCTATACTAACTGAAAATGGTTTGTCTCAAAGTAGCCAGGAAAAAAAATGGATACGTAAGCAATTTGCTGCACTTTCTTTAAATGAAAAAATTGCACAGCTAATGGTACTTAGAGTACATAGTAATTGGGAGGTAAATAAATTAGATAGTTTAGGCGAAATAATAAAAAAATACAATATAGGTGGATTGTGTTTTTTTCAAGGCGGCCCAATTAGAGAAGCCCTTCAAACGAATCATTTTCAGTCTTTAGCAAAAACACCTTTGTTTATTGCCATGGATGCCGAATGGGGCGTAGGTATGCGACTAGATAGTGTTGAAATGTTTCCAAGACAACTTTCCTTAGGAGCTATTTCTTCTTCTCAATTAGTTTATCAAATGGGCGAAGCCATTGCTGAACAATGTAAAAGATTGGGTATACAAATTAATTACGCTCCAGTAATTGATATCAATAACAATCCTGCTAACCCAGTCATTAATGACCGAAGTTTTGGGCAAAATAAAAACAGAATCATTCAACATGGAATTGCCTATATGCAAGGGCTCCAAAACAATGGTGTGATGGCAACAGCAAAACATTTTCCAGGACATGGAGATGTTTCAGTGGATTCTCATGATGATATTCCCATAGTCTTAAAATCAAGAACTGAATTAGATTCCTTAGAGCTGACACCTTTTAAAGCACTCATCGATGCTGGCATTGGTTCAGTGATGGTAGCGCATTTATCTATCCCTAGTATAGACAGTACCCCAAAATTTCCAACTTCCTTATCGGCAAAAGTGGTCAATGGTTTATTAAAGAAAGAATTGGGATTTAAAGGAATCGCAATTACAGATGCCCTTGATATGAAAGCCATCAGTAATTATTTTCCAGATGGGGAAGCCAATGTGCAAGCCATTTTAGCCGGCAATGATATGCTTTGTTTGCCAGGCGACATCGAGCCATCCATTAAAAGAATCAGCACTGCCATTCGAGAAGGGCGTATAAGTAAAACCGATATCAATAATCGAGTTAAAAAAATATTGGCCGCTAAATATAAATATGGATTAGGTCAATATACTCCAATAGATACTACGAATATCATTGCAGATTTAAATAAATCAGTGGGTAGTATAAAAAGTCAAATGGCTTTGCAGTCATTGACATTCCTCAAAGGCAATCAAGCATTGCCTTACCTTAGTCTCAATAAAAAAATTGCCTACGTCGCTTTAAATCTAAGCCAATCCAATACACTAACAAAAGGGTTGGAGGAAAAATACAAAGCAAAAATATTTTATGTCAATGCAAAAGATAGCAATGACATGGCTAATTTAAAAACCAGTCTTACTCTTTTTGATCAAGTAATAATCGGAATACATAATTACAACAGAAAGCCTGCCAATCATTTTGAAATTCCCGCTTCTATTATTAATCTAATGAATGATACCCAATCTAACCATTGGATTCATTTAATTTTTGGCAATCCCTATGCCGTAGCTAATTTTAAAAATATTGATAATATTTTATTCGCTTATGAAGACAATAGCTACACACAAGAAGCGGCATTAGCATGGCTGGAAGGAAAAGTACAAGCCACAGGACAATTGCCTGTAACGGTGAGTGATAGCTTATTGTATGACTCAGGCAACAAAAACATAACAACCGGTGTTGAGGTCCTCCATCAAAATAATAATAAATTAATTTTTATTGACTCTATTGTTTTAGATGCCATAGAGAAAAAAGCCATACCGGGTTGCCAGGTTTTAGTAGCTAAAAACAATCAAATCATATTCAATAAAGCCTACGGACAGGTGGCAGGAGAAGGCTCTGCCAAAGTAGATTTGGAAACCGTATACGACTTAGCCTCGGTGACTAAAATTGCAGCTACTACTGTGTCTATTATGAAATTAGTAGAAGAAGGAAAGGTGTACTTAGATAAAACCATTGGGGATTATTTACCTTGGGTAAGAGGCAATGAAAAAGAAAAAATAACTATAAAAGATTTGCTCTTACATCAAGCAGGGCTTTACCCCTATATAAAGTTCTATGAATCTTTGTTAGAAAAGGATGGTCAATTTAAAGCTGGCTTAGTAAGCATGGCGGAAGACAATACGCATCATACAATGATTACCCCCTCTAAATTTTTAGTGGACAGTTGGATAGATAGTCTACATAATAAAATACTAGAAAGCCCAATTACCAATCCAGGGAAATACGTTTACAGTGACAATGATTTTATTTTTTTAGGGGCTATTGTAGAACAAGTAGCTGGCATGTCCTTAAATGCGTTTGCTACTAAAAATTTATACGCACCGCTAGGAATGAAATCTACTGGATTCTTGCCTTTGCAAAAAAAAAGTATTGAAAAGATTGCAGCCAGTGAAATTGATAACTATTATCGCCATGAGTTAATTCAAGGGGCTGTGCACGACGAGGGTGCATCAGTTATGGGTGGCATTGCTGGGCATGCTGGTTTATTTAGCAACGCCAACGATTTAGCAAAAATGTACTTAATGCTGCTCAATAAAGGGCAATGGGAAGGCAACACTTATTTCAATGCCAATACCATTGATTTATTTACCTCCTACCAAACCGAAAATAGCCGCAGAGGACTTGGATTTGATAAGCCCGAAAAAAACAATGCCACCGAAAAAGTTCCTTACCCATGCTTAAGCGCCTCCCCTAGTACATTTGGTCATACCGGATTTACAGGGACCTGCGTTTGGGCAGATCCGGATAAAAAATTATTATTTATTTTTCTATCCAATAGAGTATACCCAACAAGAGATAGCAAAGTGTACAATGCATTAAATATCAGGTCTAAAATACAAGAAGGGCTATATACTTTATTAAATTAATTGCATGCTTAGGTTTTTAATTTTAATTAATCTTTTATTCATTCAAATTGCCAATAGTCAAGCACAAAGCACGCTAGGGGTCATTGGTCAATGGAGAGAGCAATACAATAATAAAAGTGTTCAACATATCATCAAAGGAGATAAAATTTATGGATCAACTACTAATCAATTATTTAGCATCGATAATAAAAATAATATTGAATTGTTTGGGAAGTCAACTGGCTTGCATGAAATAGGCATAGCTGCATTGGCTTGGGATGAATTAGAACAACAATTGGTTATTGCCTACAATAACAGTAATATAGATATCATAAAAGGAGACAATATTTATAATATTAATGACATTGTATTGTCTAATTTATATGCTAATAAAAAAATTAATGATATTAAAGTTTTAAACCAATGGGCATTGATAGCAACTACTTTTGGAATTGTTGTGGTGGATTTAAAAAAACATGAAATAAAAGATACTTGGTTCCCCAATAATAATAGACAGGCTATAATCACTTATCAAACCGCAATTACAAAAGATAGTCTCTACGCCGTTACCGAGGAAGGGATATATAGCGCACCCATAAAAAATAATTGGGTAGCTATTAATAGCTGGAATGTAATAAATGCCTATCAAAATTTAGGCATTAAAAAAATAAGCAGCAACACGAATTTAGTGACTGTATACAATAACAATAGCGTGTTTCAGTTGCCTTCCACGCTCCCCATTATCAATACCACATCTAGTAACATTCAACAAGTAACTATTGCCAAAGATGGGACCATTTTATTTACCACCAACCATGATGGGCAAGGAGCCCTCAATAAGCTAAATGCTGATAAAAGTATCACTGCGCTAGTTGATTCAACGATATTAGGAAATCCAATGGAAATATTAGTAGATGGGAATAATTTTTGGATAGCAGACAGTGCTAATGGATTATTATTCAAAAATAACAAGAGCCAATGGATCACTTTAGCTGGGCCTAGCGAGTATATTAAAGGAAAATCATCCATCAATGACAAATTATTATTGGCGCCATTCAATGGTAATGCCAACGGGTTTAGTGTCTTTAATCAATCTGGATGGAAAAATTACACAAGCATCAATAATTACAAATTTCCAATTTGTATAGCAAGCACCATTGATCCAAAAGATCAAAGTTGGTGGTTTACCACCTCTACTGGTATAGTGCACTACAATTCAACCACGGCAACTACAGAAAGTGGAACCCCTTCCAATTTAAATGGAACTTATAAGGACCTTCAATTTAGTGCCAATGGAAATTTATGGGTATTACAAGTCAATCAAGGCCTTTGGCAAAAAAAGGACAATGCCTGGAAATTATTTGCACCACCAAGTATTTTAATAAAGTCTGGCTTAAATAAAATGATCCTCAATAAGCAAGGGCAAGCTTGGATTATCACAGCAAAAAATACAGGATTATATATCTATCAATCTACCGAAGTCTACCCTACTGAATTATGGAAGCAATTAACCACTTCTAAATCAAGTGGGAATTTACCTAGTAACAATGTTACTTGTGTGGTAGAAGATCGCAATGGTTCCATTTGGGTGGGAACTGATAACGGTATAGGTATTTTTAATTGTGGTGATATTTCAAAAGAAATTTGTGATGCATCAATACCACTTATTAGCAATACCAATAAATTTGTCGGGCAGCTTTTTCAGAAAGAAACGGTGAATTGCATAACAGTAGATGGCGCCAACAGAAAATGGGTAGGTACCAATAATGGTGCCTGGTTATTAAGTGCAGATGGATTGGAATTGATTGAACATTTTACAAAAGACAATAGTCCATTGCCTAGTGATACTTTATTACAAATCATGATTGATCCCAATTTAGGGGAAGTGTTTTTTAATACCAACACAGAAATAGTAAGTTATAGAGGAAACGCCACAGCTGGGGTTATAGTACAAAGTGACATAGCCATTTACCCCAACCCAGTGGCACCCGAATACAATGGCCCTATTGCTTTTAAGGGATTGGTAGAAAATGCAATTGTAAAAATAACAGAATTAAGTGGCAGACTGGTTTTTGAAACACGCGCCCTAGGTGGGCAAGCTATATGGAATGGAAAAACCTATGAAGGTAAAAAAGTGGCTTCTGGAATTTACCTAGTATTTGTTAGAGACGATCTAGGCAATGAAAAAGGTGTAGGCAAGGTTGTAATCACTAGCGGCTTGTAACTTATTAAGTGAAATACTTATGGCTGAGCAGTCATATCAAAAATTTTAAACGACTTGAATTTATAATAACCATCATCCCCTGGCACTACCCGATACATAATTTGTCTAACCTTATTGGTAGGTGTTGTAATATTGGTATCCAACTCGTAAATAGGAAATTTTCTAAAAAGAATGCCTTCTACTAATTTAAATTCATCCTTTCCTCTATAGCCCTTGCTTAATTGCATGTCATTGGTAATATCAGGAAAGAAAATCAATTCCATGCGTTCATTATTTTTTGAAGTGAGACTAAAAACATTAATTCTATTACTGTTATCGCTAACGTAAATAACAAGATCCGGGAATCCGTCATTATTCAAATCGTCTATCTCCGAGCTTGCTACTTTTCCCTTCAATATCAAATGTATTTCCCTAGCCTCACTTTTAAAACCAATGGGTTTAATATTTAAAGAATTTTCATCTGCTGATTTATTTAAACACATGATACGAAAACCCGCTTTCCCAATTTTGAGCGTACTGTCATACTTGATTAATTTTTGCCCAAAAGCTTGCGCAGACATAAAAAGCAAGCCAAAAAATAAACATTTATTCATATTTAATTTCATTACTTACCAAAGTTAATAGAATAGTTTTAATTTTCCATTCAAACAAGATTCAATATGGCCTTTGAAATTCAAGTTTCCCCCCTTTTTGACTTCGAAAAAGTACGACTCATAGATGCTGAAATGGGCGTAGCTATTGAAATTACGACCAAGGGCGCCTTAATGAATAGTTGGCAAGTAAAACACCAAAACAAGAGCTTGAACCTAATTGAGGGGAATGATTTCGACAATGGATGGGGGCCATTTGAGCAAAATGGTTTCAAAGGGGCAAAGCTGGCTCCATTTGCTTGCAGGCTAGAAGATGGTCAATTTGATCAAGCCGGAGAAAAATATAGCATTGATAAATTTTACTACGATAAACACGCCATTCATGGAATTGTGTACGATGCTTTGTATACCATACAATCTACTCAAGCAGATGAGCAAGGGGCTTATGTCATTTTAAAATATGCTTATTTAGGCACCGATAAAGGATACCCTTTTCATTTTAACTTACACATAAAATGGCATTTGCAAAAAAATAATAAAGTAAGTGTGGAAACCGTTATTACTAATTATTCAGCAGTAACGATTCCTATGATGGATGGATGGCACCCTTATTTTACTATGGGTGGCCTCATTAATGAATGTAGTTTAGTTTTTAAAAGTAAAGGGAAAGTGGTTTTTAATGATCAGCTATTGCCTACCGGGCAAATAATAGAAGACCTTACTTTTAATACCCCTACAAAAATCGGCGCAAGAACATTAGATAATTGTTTTTTGTTAGTTCCCGATAACCATGAATGTATAGTAGAAAATGAACAAATAAAATTAGTAGTTCAAGCAGGTTTAAATTATCCTTATTTGCAATTGTATACACCACCCAATAAAAAAAGCATTGCTATAGAAAATTTGAGTGGAGCTCCTAACTGCTTTAATAATAAAATGGGGCTTCTAACCATGAAGCCCCATGAAAATTTAGTATTTAAAACAAGCTACCAAGTTTTTATAAAATTATAAATCTATAACAGCCGTAATGCTTACTTCTATATTAACATTGCGTGGCAAAGTTTTTACAGCCACTGTTTCGCGTGCCGGAAATTGAGCAGTAAAATAACTTCCATATACATCATTCACTTGTGCAAACAATTGCATATCACTTAAGAAAATGGTTGTTTTAACAATATGAGCAAAATTTAACTTGGCTTCATCCAAAATGGCTTTAATATTTTCCATGACTTGCCTAGTTTCAGATTGGATATCTGTTAATACCAATTCACCATTGGCAGGGTTGAATGCAATTTGACCGCTAGCAAATAAAAAGCCATTCGCGATAACCGCCTGGCTATATGGCCCAATAGGTGCGGGCACTTTATTAGATTGAATAATTTCTTTTGACATATAATTAAATTAAGATTGCAATTTCTTGTTTTTCTATCAAATCACCACCTATTTTTGTAAAACATTCTTAACAACTTGGCCATTATCTTACATATTGACACTGCTGGTGAAAAAGCCATGGTTGCCTTTACTAAAAATAAGGAGGTCTTGGCTATTAAAGAAAATACTGTCCCCAATACCCATGCCGCCTTTGTACAAGCTAGCATTCAGGAATTAGCAAGGCTAGCCAACATTGACCTACATTTAATAGATGCCATAGCTGTTACCATGGGACCTGGAAGTTATACAGGCCTTAGAGTAGGATTAGCCAGCGCAAAGGGAATTGCTTATGCGCTTCAAAAACCTCTAATTGGCTTATCCACGCTAGCGCTTTTGGCCCATGCCGCCAAAAAAAGTCCCATATTTACTAGCCATGGTTTGCAAATTTTTGCCATGATTGATGCCAAAAGAATGGAGGTATTTGGTGCTATTTTTAATCAAGCCCAAGAAATAAGCTTAAAAGAACAAGCCATTGAATTAGATTCAGCTTATTTTGAAAATCTAGTACTAAATGGCCCCCTACTTTGCATCGGTAGCGGAGCCACTAAAGTAAAAGATTTGACTAACCATCCATCGGTATGGTATAGCGATTTAACCTATAACATTTTGGATTTCATTGCATTAGCTGAATCAAAGTTTGCTTTACAAGCATTTGAAGATCTTGCGTACTCAAGTCCTGCCTATTTAAAAGAGTTTTATATTAAATCGAAGTAAGGTAGGGGTGTAAATAGGATAAGCGGTTTAAACTTATAATGTAGAATCTAATCTAAGATATTGGTCAAAAACATACACAAACATCCAATTGCTAACATTTTATATATTAATAAAAAAGTAATTTTTAATTTAAATCATTAACTTTGACCTGCAAATTTTGATGTTAAACCCCACAACACTTTATTAATATGAATCAGTCTTTACCACAACTACAACTCGCTAATGGCAGTACTCCATTAAAAGTAGATTTATTACACAGCAAAAAAGCAGCGATGATTCTTCGTGCATTGAATCACAAATTGCGTCAACAAATTGTAAAATTAATTGACGAACAACAAAAGGTGACGGTGACCGAAATTTATGTAAAATTAAGACTAGAACAATCTGTTGCATCACAACATTTGGCCATTTTAAGAAGAGCCAGTATCGTATCCACTATACGTGAAGGAAAATTTATTTTTTATACAGTGGATTACAATCGAATAGATCAAGTTAATAAATTCATTGAACAACTAGTTGGATAAAATGTCTTTATCAATAGAACAATTTCAAGCACTTGCACTTGACGAATCTGTTTACATTATAGATACAAGACCTGCCGATTTATTTATTGAAGGCTATATTCCCAATGCATTAAACATTACTCCTGCTACTATCAAGTATGCCATAGCTATGGGTATCCTTACCGTAGAAACTCCGATTGTTTTTATTACAGAAGATGATTTAGTGGCCGAAACCATGGCTTACTTTACAAAAGCTGAATTTACACAAATCAAAGGTTATTTACAAGGTGGTTTTGCAAGCTGGCTGTCTACCTCCAAAAAATACGATTTAATTATTGAAGTAGAAGTAGATGAATTGGCCATGGATATTCCCTTTGACGAATATTTAATGGTATTAGATACACGTGAAGAAAATAATTTTGACAAGGAACATATAAAAAATTCCATTTCTCTCCCTTTATCTGAAATGGGAGATCCGGGTAGCATGTCAGAATTAGATGAGCATTTTAATATTTATATCCTAACAGATAATGGACAAAGCAATACCCTTGCTGCTAGTTTATTAAAAAAACAAGGCATTCATAATATCAGAATTACCAAAGGAGGCTGGGAAGAATTATTACAAATAAAAGATAAATTCAAATTCGAACGCACTCCACAAAAATCTGCCGAGGAAGACCCCTCCTTAAATTAAGCATTCACCCAACTAGTGCACTACTAAATTGCTGTGGATAGTAGCATCATATGGAAATCTCCAACGTCTATGTGTCCATAAATAATTGGAAGGATTTTGCTTTATTTTTTCTTCTAGTACTTTAACATACAAAGCGGTTAACTGCCCATCTTTAAAATAATTAGGAGAAGTGGTCATGATTTCATATTCAGAATGATAATATCCTCTTTTAACTCTATAAAAATGTACAAATACTTGTGCTGTATTATTTAATTTAGCACCTTTCTCTGGACCCTTAACAAAGGGAGTAAGTTGACCAAAAAAGGGAACCCAAAAAGCAGATAAAGGATTGCCAGGATTTTGATCGGCAGCCAATGCCATTGCATAGCGTCCTTTAGTAGCAAATTTTTGAAACTGTGCTCTAAAATTCGTAGCCGGAATCATGATACTACCATACCTTTTTCTTAATCCTAATATTATTTTATTAAAATAAGGATTACTCAAAGGCATATATACAGCAATAAATGGATACTGACCATACTTGGCTACGCCCCAATTGGCAAACTCCCAATTAAAAAAATGGCCTGCCATAATTTGTACATTTTGCCCAGTCTTATATAAATCATTCAATACTTCATAATTTGAACTAAACCTTTTCTCAAAAGTTTTATCTGACATAGAAAGTAACTTAAAAGTTTCAATAAAGGAATCTGTAAATTGTCTATAAAAATCATTGGCAATTTTTTTCCTTTCGAGAACAGTCTTATTGGGAAATGCAATACTTAAGTTTTGTTTCACCACCTCTACTCTATACTTGACTACTCTTTGTAATATAAAAGCAACAATATCGCTTAATAAATACATGAATCGCCAAGGAAGCAAAGAAAATAAATAACAAAAACTATAAATAATAAAATACATGTAGTGATTTATACGATCATCAAATTATTGCGGTGCTATCCAAGCACCATGTTCTTTCAAAAGTTGAATGAGTTCATCTACAGCTACCGCGCTGTCTATATTCCTTTTCATCACTTCCTTCCCTTTGTACAAAGTGATTTTACCTACTCCACTTCCCACATAACCAAAGTCGGCATCTGCCATTTCCCCAGGTCCATTTACAATACAACCCATAATGGCTATCTTCAAACCTTTTAAATGACTGGTTACACTTCTTATTTTAGCGGTGGTTTCCTGCAATTCAAATAAGGTTCTGCCACAACTAGGGCAAGAAATATATTCTGTTTTTGAAATTCTAGTTCTAGTGGCTTGTAATATTCCAAAAGCAGTGGTATTTAAAAACTGTTCCATGGAAAGATTGCTAAAATAATTTCTACCAGATACTTTACCTCCTTCCGTGGACAAAGCAAAATCGGAGTGCACTTTTTCATTCACTCCCAAAAACAAACCATCTCCCATGCCATCCAATAAAAGAGCGCCTGTTTCAGTCGCAAAATGTATCAAATGCTCATCGGCAGTAGCCCATGCACTTTGCGTAGATAAAATAATAGGATTGCTAATATTTAATTCCATCATTCGAACCACCATGCGACGCACTGCTGGCATCGCATGTGCTAAGGGACTGCTCAAGCAAAAAACAACTGATTTGTCTTTAGCAATTTCTAGCAATTGGTCTTCTCTTATTCCATTCTTAAACCCAAAACAATCTACTTCTACAAAGTTGATAAAAGCGCTTTTACGAGTGGCTTTTAAATATTCTTTATAATCAAAAATGGGTAAATATTTCGTGCGGTCAGTTACGGTTTCCCATAATTCAGGGGTAGTAATCACTCTTAAGGTACCAGGTAATTCAAAATCCAATAACGCATTTTGTAAATAAATAAAATCCGCAGCCGCATCCGAAATATTCCACTTGTCGGTAGCTGCATCATATTGATACCCTATTGCAATTAGATCATCTGGGGCAATAGTTGGTTTATGTCTGAAATCGGAAATTACCACAGGAACAGACTTACTTCCAATAATATGATTGCTTATAGTAGCTCTTCTTTTATATTCAAAAGGATTGTAGGTCAATTTTTCAATGGAGGGGATATGCTGGATACCTTTCATTCTATTTGCGGGATATCTCCTCACTAAATCTTTACACACAGGTATTTCTAATTCTGGGTCTTCTGTTAAACTTACTCTAATAGTATCACCAATACCATCTTCTAATAAAGTACCTATGCCAATGGCACTTTTAATACGACCATCTTCCCCATCACCTGCTTCAGTTACACCCAGATGCAATGGATAACATTCTTTAAATTCATTTTGCATTTGTTGTATCAGCAATCGATAAGCTTGCACCATCACTAATGGATTGCTCGATTTCATGCTTAGAATAATTTGGTGGTAGTCTAAGCTTCTTGCAATACGTAGAAATTCCATAGCACTCTCTACCATACCCATCGCTGTATCACCATACCTACTCATTATACGATCACTTAAGGAACCATGATTGGTACCAATGCGCATGGCAGTTCCATGCTGCTTGCAAATCAAAACCAAAGGAGAAAATCTTTCTCTAATCCTTTCTATTTCTTCTAAATATTCCGCATCTGTATATTCAATTTGTTCAAATTTTTTCTTGTCTACATAGTTACCCGGATTCACTCTTACTTTGGCCACAATAGTGGCAGCTATTTCAGCAGCATTGGGTGTAAAATGTATATCTGCAACTAAAGGGGTAGTAAAACCTTTGGCTTGTAAGGAAGCTTTAATAGCAGCTAAATTTTCCGCTTCCGTTTTACTTGGTGCAGTAATCCTTACTAATTCTGCCCCTGCTTCAATACAACGAATTACTTGAGCCACTGTTTTTTCGGTATCTAAAGTATCCGTAGTGGTCATTGTTTGAATTCGGATCGGTTGACCTCCGCCAATGATTAAATCACCCACTTTTACTTCTCTAGTAATTAGGCGTTGATAGTTGGTTAAAGAATTGCAATATTGTTCCATAAATAGTATACGTAAAGGTAATTATTTTATCGACCTATCTAAGCCCTTTTAAAAATCCCTGTTGTAATAAAATGGCTTTCAATAAAGATACTGAAGACATGGAGGCAGTCTGATTGTCCATTCCTTTGGTCCCAGCACTTGTATTTAAAACAAAAAAGTAGATATGCTTATTTTCTTCAACAAAACCTACCACCCACGAATTTTGGCTCAATGAATCAGAAGCTTCTATATAACTTAAATGATAGTTGCTATTATCCTCTTTTGAAATCATTTTTTTAAATAACTCCTGCGAACGCTTTTGAAAGGGCAACTCTTTAAAATACATTTTTTTAATAAGGCCAAGCTGTTCGTCGGCAGTGATACGTAAGGATTGATCTCTCCAAAATTCATTGCTATTAGCACTTATCACCCCTTTCCCATAATGAATAGAATCAATGCTTTTAATGATTGTCTCTCTTCCAAGAATGGACATTAAATTTTGATAAAATGCACTTGAATCGGTGCTCACCCAGGTATTTTGATTTTGATTGATGACCCCCTTGTCCAATGCAATTAAACTTGGGATGATAAAAAAAGTATTCAATGGACTATAGGCCGAATCTTTATACCGAGACAAATTTGCAATAGTAAATTGACCAGAACCATTTTCGAGTAAAGCAAAGCTTCCTTGAACGCCTGCACTATCCAAAAGTTTTGAAATGCCAGCATCCAATTTTACATTGTTTGGCGAGCAGGCAAAAAATAAGGTTGCCACAATAAATAAGGAAAAAAGCTTTTGATTCATAATACTATTTTAACGAGGTACAAATTTACCACTTAATACCAATAAAAACACCCCCAACCTGTGAATTCAGGAAGGGGGTGTTCAACATTTTTAAGGTGCTTATTCTATGCCCAATAATTCTACTTCAAATATCAAAGTAGACCCTGGTCCTATGAATGGTCCAGCTGAACGCTCACCATAAGCTAACTCTGAAGGAATAAATAACTTCCATTTACTGCCCAATGTCATTAATTGCAATCCATCTTGCCAGCCTTTAATTACTCCATTCAAAGGAAAGCTAATTGGCTCACCTCTTTGAACAGAACTATCAAAAACAGTTCCATCAATTAAAGTGCCATGGTAATGTACTTTCACTTTACTCTTTAAAGTAGGTTTGGTGGTGTCATTGCTTGCTACAATAACTTGGTATTGCATGCCATTAGACATTTTAATTACGCCTGGTTTTTTTGCATTTTCAGCTAAAAAATTAGCGCCAATTTCGCGATTTAGTGTGATTTTTTCTTGACTCATTGTATCTTGGTAGGTTTTAATGCAAACGTCTAATAAACTATCTGGAATGACTCCTTTTGAAAGAAATCCAGCTAAGATACCCTTTTCAAAG
>CANHLZ010000003.1 GCA_947461595.1 Bacteroidota bacterium
ATGGCTTCTCTTAAGGCTATTGATCGCATGAATCTAATTTTAATTTGAGATGCAAAAATAGAGTTTTATACAAGAAAAAAGTAATTCTACCCCATAAAAAAATCCCCTCCCCCCAATCAGGGAGGAAGGGATTAGGACTAACCCATCCTAAATATCTTAGAATATGTTATAAGCAAAGCTTACATAGTACAATCCACCAATTTTGGGACTACCAAAACCTGTGTAATAATACTTATTGAAAATATTGGTACCACCTGCTTTAATTAAAGATTTGATACTTGGCACTTTATAAGTTAACACAGCATCTATGGTGTTAAATGAAGCAATTTTACCTACAGCAAAAGTTCCTTCATAATTTACCTCATCTTGATAATGTAATGAAGCACTAAAGCCTAATCTATTCTTTAATAAAAAACCACTATTGTTTAAGCCAATATTTGCTCTCCATTTTGGCGTATTAAAATAAGATACAAATCCAACAGGTAAATCTCCAATCTTATCTGTATACAAACTACTTGTGAAGCTAAAATTACCAGGAAGCATATAATCGGCAGAAACACCCCAACCTGAAGTTGACACATTGGTTGATGCGTTGGTAGAAATACTATAACCAACTCTTGTATCTGCACTTAGCAATCCATAAGGATTAAGTGCATTTCTTGACTGAAGTACTTGTATGCCACCAATAAAATTGGTATAAGTACCTGAGTAAGCATAAAAGTCAATCAATAATCTTTTAGCAATTAAAGTTTTATAACCCACTTCAAAAGACTTCATCGATTCTGGCTTGAACTCTCCAAATACTTGTTGTTTCAATAAACCTACATCTGGTTTACCTGCTAAATAAGAAGCTCCAAATGCAGCTACACTAGATGGAGTATAAACAGGATTAGTACTAAAATTATAGAAATCTCTTAAACTTTGTAAGCCTCCCATTAAACGAGTACCACCACCCACTGTTAAGTTAATGTATTGGTTTTGTGTAGTAGGAAAGCGGTATGCAGTTTGATAAGAAACACGTAAGTTATTGTCTTCCGCAACCTTAATTACTGCGGTAAATCTTGGTGTAAATTGTCCTTTAAAATTTTGATTCTTATCGTAACGTCCTGCAACTGACAATTTCAATACATCACCAAAGAATTTCTTTGTTAATTGAGAATAAGCCCCAGATTCATTGATGCCGATCTTACCAGCTGTATCAGCAAATAAAGTTCCTTGTGAATTTAAGGTATAAGTTCTAGCACTTCCACCTACTAATAAATCCATATTGTATTTATCCAAACCTAAAGACTCCGTTAAACTTAATTGACCTTCAACAACAGATAAAGTTGATTTATCAATAAATTGACCACCACCTTGTGAAATTGCTTTAGAAGTTATTGCATTAAAAGCAGCACTTGAACCAATATGACCGGTAGGTCTTGACTTGTCCGCTAAGGCCCTTGCAGCAGCATGAGCTGCTTGACTAGATAATCCGGCATCTTTGTAGTTAACATAAGCAGCGGTATAAGTAGGATACCAAACGGTTTTACTAGCACTCCATGTTTCATTGAATAAACGAGTTGCAATAGTTGCATTGTAAGAATTACCCGCATCTTCAATGGTTTTATAGGCTCTTATATACCAGTTTTTAGATTTCAATTCAAATTTAAATTGACTCATTTGTAAATTCTTCAATGAATAACGATCACTTCCTGTATATATGGTGTTTCCAGTACCAGTATAGGCACTAAAAGAAGCTTCTGTTTGATCAGTTACTTTGTAATGAATGGATCCAGAAATTTTATTATTTCTTGTAGTAGGATCTATCACATCAATTTCATTATATCCAGTTCTGCTCACGTCCACACCAGTAAACATTCCTTTTGCATTACCATATAAATAAGGTGCAGCAGCAGTTAAGGTAGCGTCTTTAGAAGTCAAAAAAGTAGTATAACTACCCACTGTTGGAAATAAACCAACAGCACCGTATAATTGATCATAAACAGTAGGCGCCAATGCCCCATATTTTGCAGTTAAACCTGTCATTACTTGACTTTTAACACCATCATAGACAGCGCTTAAAGGAGAAGTAGTTTCATCACCATATACGTTAATTCCATCATAGTTAGGGTCAGCTCTATCGCCAGAAATTCTTTGTCCCAATGGGTTAGCAAGTGAAGCAGAACGATTGTAGTTCCCTGTATTTTGAGCCAACCAATCTTGCGCTTCTGTAGATTGTGCTGAAATTTTATAAGCAAAACGATCATTTACTTTACTAGCCCATCTTACAGTATAATCACTATATCCAGATTTTGGTCGCTGATAACCATCAACATGGTTCATACCTTGTTTAATTTGAAAACTTAAACCTTGGTATTTAAAAGGACTTTTGCTGTTAATTAAAACAGTACCATTCATTCCACCTGCGCCATATAATGCAGAGGAAGCACCTGGTAATAATTCAATATTATCAACGTCTAATTCAGTTAATCCGACAATGCTACCCACAGAGAAGTTTAATCCTGGGGCTTGGTTGTCCATTCCATCAATTAGTTGATTCATACGGGTGTTACCACTACCGTTAAATCCTCTTGTACTAATACTTTTAAAAGTTAAACTAGCTGCTACTACGTCTACCCCTTTTAAATTTCCAAGGATATCATAATAGTTAGAAGCAGGTGCATTTTTAATGGTTGAATTACTAATTCTTTCAATGGTAACAGGCGATTCAAGAATTCTTTCCGCCACTCTTGAAGCAGATACTACTACTTCTGAACCTAATACAAAAGAAGGTTTAAGCGTTACATTTACTTTATTAGTAGCATCAACCGTCACTTCTTTAGATTCAAACCCTACTGATGAAAACACCAAAACATAGGGGGCATTTTGATTAATCGTTATTTTAAAATTTCCTTTATCATCCGTATAAGTACCTTGATTTGAACCTTTTAAAGATACCGAAACGGCAGATACCGATTCAGCGGTGTTTGAATTTTTAACGGTACCAGAAACAGTACTTGCATTTTGTGCTTTTGCACTCATTACCAATAGGGTAGATAAGCATAGGACAGCAAAATGTCTTAAAAACTTTTTCATAGATTTTTGTTTTAAGTTGAATTGTTGGTACAATTTAACATATTGTACCCATTTTAGAAAAAATTATCATTTGTATCTTTAAAAATATAATTTTACAGTATGAATAATCGACCCTTCCCTCATCAAATTAATGAGTACCATGGCAAAGTAAGAGATGTCTATTATATTGATAATCAAATACTTGTAATGATTGCGAGTGACCGAATCTCCGCATTTGACGTAATTTTGCCCAGCCCCATCCCTTTTAAGGGACAGGTCTTAAATCAGATAGCTGCCTATATGTTGGACGCCACCAAGGACATTTGCCCTAATTGGCTACTATCCACCCCTGCCCCCAATGTGGCTATTGGAAAAAAATGTACCCCCTTTAAAATTGAAATGGTAGTGCGAGGTAACTTAGTGGGCCATGCTTGGAGAACTTACCAAGCTGGAGGACGTGGTTTGTGTGGAGTATCTCTGCCTGAGGGCTTAAATGAAAATGATTATTTCCCAACCCCCATTATCACCCCTTCCACCAAAGCAAGTGAGGGGCATGATGAAGATATTTCTAAAGAAGAAATCATTGCGCAAGGATTAGCGAGTGCAGCAGACTGGGCCATTTTAGAAAAATATGCTTTGGCCTTATTTCAAAGAGGAAAAGAAATTGCAGCCAAACGCGGATTGATATTGGTAGATACTAAATATGAATTTGGAAAAATAGAGGACACTATTTATTTAATGGACGAAATTCACACACCCGATTCTTCCCGCTATTTTTATGCAGATGGATTTGAAGAAAGACAATCCAAAAAGGAAAAACAAAAACAATTGAGTAAGGAGTTTGTAAGAGAGTGGTTAATTGCCAATAATTTTATGGGCAAAGAGGGTCAAACGGTTCCAGCCATGTCGACGGATTGGATTGATACAATTTCCAAACGCTATATTGAATTGTATGAACAAGTGATTGGTGAAAAATTTGTTCCACAAAAATTATCAGACGAAGAAACCTACGATATAGTTTGCGCTGCCTTAGAAAAACTTAGTTAGTTTAGTGTTTTGAAGTTTAAAATATTTCACTTCTGAACATTGAGACATAGCGTTAAGAAAAATAAAAAAAATAATTGTCAAAATTGCGCATGTCTGAGCGCAGCGAATTCACAATTTTAAATTCATTTGTATTTTTTAGCGTCATGGCGAGCTGAGAAGAATGGAATATTTTAAACTTCAATAAAAAGTAGACTAAATATCAATTCCCAATCTTGGTCTTAAGCGCTGTTTACTTTTATTGAAAATTTGTTGCCCTTTGTCAATGCCTTTTCTTAATTCAATTTGTTTTTCAAGCGGCAAGTGAACAATATAGGTGCAAGCCTGTGTGCAGCATCCTGCATAAGTTTCAGCGCAAGATGGACATTGAATAAATAATAAATGACAACCATCATTTTTACAATTGGTATGCGTATCACATGGCGTGCCACATTGGTGACATTTAGCAATAATATCCTCCGTAATTTTTTCCCCTAGCCTGTCATCAAAAACAAAATTCTTCCCTTTGAATTTACTGGGCAAGCCTGCTTCTTTAATTTTGTTGGCATAATTAATTACCCCTCCTTCCAAATGAAATACATTTTTAAAACCTTCATGCAACATGTAGGCGCTGGCTTTCTCACAACGAATGCCTCCAGTACAATACATGATAATATTTTTATCCTTATTATTTTTCATCATTTCAGCCGCCATGGGCAACTGTTCTCTAAAAGTATCAGAAGGAATTTCTATAGCCTTGTCAAAATGCCCCACTTCATATTCATAATGATTGCGCATATCAATGACAATCGTATCTTCTTTTTCCAACAAAGCATTCATTTGCTCGGCATTCACATAGTTCCCTTTGTTTTCCATACTAAAACTTGGATCCTCTATTCCGTCTGCAACAATTTTTTCACGTGTTTTAATTCTTAATACCCAAAAACTTTTACCATTATCATTGAATGCAATATTTAAACGCAACCCCTCTAATCCAACAATAGAATACAAATAGGATTTAAAATTTTCAAAAAAATGAGTAGGTACACTTACCTGCGCATTGATACCTTCTTTGGCCACATAAATACGACCAAAAACCTGCAAAGCATTGAATGCTTTATAGAGTTCGTCTCTAAATACTAGGGGATTTTGAATAGTAAAATACTGATAAAAACTAATGGTAATACGAGAAAAAGTTTCCTCCTGCAGTTTTACTTTCAACTCCAAATTGGAGATTCGATTGTGCAATACGCTCATAAATTAAATTTAGACATCTAGGATGTTCCTATTAATGGACCCAATTACAGGTTGGGCAAATTCAATACAAAGTTATGTCTTATTTTTTATTTCATTTTAATAAAGGAACCTGTTAAGGAAGCCAAGCCACCCAATAATGCCCCTACAAAACTTGTAAGTACAATGAGGCTAACATAAGAACCTTTTAAAGGTAAAATGATTGCTACTTTGGTAGCTAAAATATGTTGGTTCCCTTGATCGATAACGATAGCCAACCCACCCCATAAAAGCCCAATAGACAAGAACCCAATTATAAAAGAATGAAATGATTTTTGAGGAATCACTATGGCTACAAATAAATTAGTGACTACAAAACTCCACCATGGTAAATTTCCATAAATACCCACTGCATAAGCAAGCAAGGCGCACAAAAGGATACTAATTATTGTTTTCATGAATATGTTTTCTTAGATTTTATTAAAATTAGGTAGTCTTAAATTGAATATGCCACCTGTTTCTATTGCTTTGCACTAATTTCTCTTTAGGCAAAAACAACAATCGATAATACTTTCCTGCTGCCCAATAATTGATGAAGTTATCATAGAATGGACTTCCTGGATTTCCACTTTGCCCTCCTGGATACAATCCATAGGCTTCTATTTCGTCTGTTAAATGAACAATCATTCTCCAACTAGGTCCATGATTTTCAGTAGTGGCATTGATAATATTCATTCCGCCTCCAATGGGTAAATTCATTCTACTTAAAGCAGGAATTTTAGTTAAATGCAAAACTCTAGTAGCTTTATACAAAGCCCATTCTAATTTATTTTCTTTTTCTAATGCTACTAATTTTTTGGTGGCGTTTTCTACTCCCAAGTTTACTTGATCTTTAAAATTTTCAAGCTTATCCTTGGTACGAATATCATCTGCTATAGACCAATTGGAATCTTTTAACATTTGATCTAGCAAAACATAGGCTTCTGGTTTAGTAAGCGGCAAATCAGACCCTGCTAATTCATCTCCCCAAACAGCTTCTGCTACACTATCCCAAATTATTTTAAAAACAGTAATTCCTTTTGACCCTTCCTCGTTCAATAAATTCCAGTTGGTCATTTCGGCTACCATCCTTTTTGCATCTTCACTGAGTTGATCTACTTGTAAATATTTCATCAAAGCAGGACGCGCCGTTGCAGCAAAAACATTGTAATTATTAGTTTGCAATGCTTGCATGTCTTGTGGCGTAATTTGTGACATGGTCGTCAAATGCTTATTTACACTAATACCACGATACAATGGGAAAGAACTTGCAGTACCTAAATAATAAGGATAAGTAGAGTCTGTAACTTTTTGATTGGCGCTGCTTACAAATCCACGCATTGGATTTTTAATAGTAGGGTTTTCTTCATTAGGAATTATCCCTTGCCAATCATAACTACTGTCTTCACCCGGCATGATAAAATCTCCTTGATGTTCCCATCGAGCTACAAAAGATCCTTGTTGCTTGATTGCAATATCTCCCGACTTGGTAGCCATTACAAAATTTTGTCCTGGACAAGTCCATAAAGAAATAGCATGAATATAATCATCGTAATTTTTTGCACGATTTAATTGATAAAAGGTTTCTACCCCTTTTGATGCATTGTTTGCAGTCCATTTTACAGCTAAGTTGCGCCCTTTGGACTGTGCATTTTGATAATGTGCGTCATAGATAGCAGGGCCCCAATGTGTCATGGCAATTTCCTCCACCACATCGGCACTGTCTTTTACTTTAATTACTTCTTTTCTTTTGCTGACCGATTTCCAAGCACCATTAAACCAATATTCATTTTCAGCACTATCTTTAAATTTAACTTCATAATAATCTAAAACATCACGCCCTGCGTTGGTCACTCCCCATGCTAAACTATCATTGAATCCTATAATCACTGCAGGGGAACCAGGAAAACTAGCTCCATAGGTACTATGTGTAGGTGTTGTTATTTGAACCTCATACCAAAGTGAAGGAAGATTTAATCCTAAATGAGGGTCACTTGCTAAAATAGGACGCCCCGATTTGGTTTTAGCTCCAGCCACCGCCCAATTATTGCTACCATTATTCTTATTTGGTGCTTCAGGGCCCAGTTCCGTAATGGGTTGTATATTATGGAATGCCAAAGCGCTTTGATGCATCAAATAATTAGAATCTGCATTGGTAGGTTTAATAGGAATAATTGATGGCTTTTGATACACTGTTCCTATAGGAATGATTGGATCTAAAGAGTCTTGTTGATTGGTATATAATTTACTAAATAAATCATAGCCTAAAAAATCACGTGTGTTGGTTAATTGCAAGTCAGCAGATGCAGCATGTCCTGTTAAATCATAAGACATGAACATTAAAAACAAATAGGTCTTTTTAGGGGTCCATAATTCTGGTGCATAATTCATCAATTTATATTCAAATGGCAAATCTTCTGGTGCCAATTGTTTCAGGTAAGCATTTACTCCTGCAGTATATGCATCCACTGTTGCTTTCATGACTGGGTTAGTGGTATTAATATTGGCTTCTGTTTGTTCAGCCCCATACACCATGCCCAATCTTCTAAAAAAACGATCAATAGATAATTTATCTGCACCAGCAATTTCACTCAACCTACCCGATGCCACTCTTGTTTGAAAGTCCATTTGCCACAATCTAAATTTTGCATGCAAATAGCCTTGTACAAAATAAGCGTCTTCATCATGGTCTGCATAAATATGTGGCACCAAACGATCGTCCAAATAAACATCTACATTTCCCTTTAATTCATTGGCCACTAAATTAGCATCAAAATTGGTATTTACTTTTTCTGCATTTTTCCAAAAGCCCTGTTGAGGAGATAAAAAATAGCCCAACTTGGGAGATTTGGTTGACCCAATAGACAATTGAGTATTTAAAACAAAAACAACACCAATAGTTACCATTGCAGAGACTAAAAAAGGCAATAAACGCATAATAAATATTTAGACGCCTAAATTAAGAATTTATTTGCCAATTTGTTGCTTAAAAAACTGAAGTTGGTCATTTAATTCCAAATAAGGATACAAATCCAAAAGCTGCTCCGTTTTAGAGATGCAAGTTTGTAAAAATGCTTGGTGTTGGGTAGACCCTACAAAAAATGGTTTATGGTGCATGGCCAACTGCAATTCCGCCACCTGTTTCATAATGTTTTGGGTTTCTTCATTCATGTAAGTTTCCACCAACTTCTCCCAAACATAATTAGAGGCTGCATAATTAGGATGAACCATATCTTCCGAATAGAAACGGTAATCTCTTAAATCATCTATAACATATTCATAAGAAGGAAAATACTCGATATTTTTAGAGGCGTTTACCACATCATGTACCGCTTGAATTAAAACAGCTTTGCTGCGATTGTTTTCCACCAGACCTTCTCTTAAATGGCGCACAGGACTGATCGTAAATACAATATGTAATTGAGGATTAAATACTAATAATTGTTTTACTAAATTTTTCAATAATTCAATAAGTTCAAAAGGCTGCATCAATCTCTTATCAAACCAAAGGGCCGGAGCTTTATGATTGTTGGCTACTACTTGACCTATGGTGAAAGGGGATTGTTTGTTTAATTGATATACCCATGCAGATCCTAGTGTAATAACTATATGATCTGCATTTTTTAAAAATTGATGTCCTTGAGTGATAGAACTATTTATTTTTTCTAAGGATTCATTTATGGTAATTCCTGAAAAACGACTATGGTGGTGCCAACTATTCCAAACATCGTTAAGTGAAAATAAGTCAGCTTCATGATAAACTTTGTTATCAATACAATCTATTAAGGAATGGGCTACACTAATTGGATTGAATAAAATCCCATGTGGATTTTCTAAAACATTAAATAAATGAGTATTTAATTTAGATCCAATATTCTCCGAAAAACAAGAGCCAATAAGCAAAGTCTTATCTCGATACCCCATTGGAGTTGCAGATTTTTTGGCTGCCAGTGTTAATTTAAATTTTAGTTGGCTCATAAAAAGACCTTAGTTTATTTACTTGCCGGGAACATTCTTTGTTTCATGGCTTCATATAATATGATACCTGCCGCCACCGACACATTAAAAGAATCAAAATTAGAGGCCATGGGTATTTTGAAAAAATAATCTGCTGCTTTAGCTAAATAAGGCTGTACACCTCTTCCTTCATCCCCCATAATAACACAAGCTGGCAAACAAAGGTCTAATTCATGAATGTTTTTTTCGGCGCGCATTTCACTGGTAAAAACTTGTATGCCGTTTAAGTGTAATAAATCTACTGCTTTTAAAAGACTCCCTACTCTTACAATATGAATATGTTCTAATGCCCCTGCACTACTTTTAAAAGCTTCTTCATTAAGCGCCCCCACTCCTTTGTCAGGAATAATTAAGGCTTGTGCGCCACAACAATGAATGCTTCGTCCAATAGCCCCAATATTTCTTACATCTGTAACGCCATCCAACATTAAAAATAAAGGGGTTTCTCCTTTGGCTACGACAAAGTCAATTACCTCCTGCAATTCTAAATATTTTACTTTAGAAATAAAAGCCAACACCCCTTGATGATTTGCTTTACTTAATCCGTTTAGTTTTTCAATGGGCACCAATTGAACTGGAATGCTTTTTTCACGTGCCGCTTGTTTAATTTCACTTAAGCCCTCTCCTTGTGCATTTTTTTGGATTAATATTTTTTCAATATTTGTGTCAGATTCAAAAGCTTCCAATAATGGTTGACGACCAATTATAAATTTGCGATCGGTAGCAACAGAGCGCTCCGAATTAAATCTAGGTCTAGGTTTGTAAGGCCTGTCCGATTTTGATTGTCTTTCCTCCATAGATTTCAAAGTTAGTCGATTTAGCTTACTCCTTTTACTTTAAGGGCATTTTTGATTGCAACAATTGCCATTTTAAAATAGCTGCCACTGAAATTGCATCAGTAATTTTTCCTTCCATCACCCATTGCAAAACAGTTTCAAATGGTATTTTTTTAACAGTAAGCTTTTCCGTGTCTTCTGGGGCAGCTTCCCCTGCAATTAAATCCTGTGCAACATATACCACTGCCAATTCATCAGATACTGAATTAGATAGATGCATACGTAATATTTCAGTCCATTTTTTTGCTTCAAAACCAGTTTCTTCTTTTAGCTCTCTTTTAGCAGAAGCTAAATAGTCCGTACCCTCTGGACAACCCCCTTCTGGGATTTCCCAACTATACTCATTTAAAGGAAATCGGTATTGACCTACTAAATAAGTGTTGTCTTCCTTGTCAATTACAACAATGCCAATAGCAATATTTTTAAAATGGACTTTCCCATAAATACCTGGAGTGCCCGCAGGAGTAATCACTTGGCAATCTGTTAAGCTAATCCATGGATTATCATATACCATTTTTGTACTGATGGTCTTCCAAGGATTTTGTTCCTGTTCCATAATTTTTTATTTAGCATTAAAACTAAAAATCCCCCCCGAGCATTCGAGAGGGATTTTACTATTTGAACTATTTTATTTTAAACCGAATGCTTTTTTCACTTTCGCAACATAATCCAATTTCTCCCAAGTAAATAATTCCACTTTCATGGTTTTTGATTTGCCGTCTGGAGTAGTGAAAGTTTTAGTCACTGTTTCATTCTTACGACCCATATGTCCATAAGCAGCAGTTTCACTATACATTGGTGTTCTTAATTTTAATCTTTGCTCGATAAAGTAAGGACGCATATCAAATACGCTCTCTACTAATTTACCAATTTGACCATCGGTTAATTTTACTTTCGCAGTACCATACGTATTTACATTGATTGAAGTTGGTTTAGCCACACCAATCGCATATGAAACTTGTACTAATACTTCAGAAGCTACACCCGCTGCTACTAAGTTCTTAGCTATATGACGAGTCGCATAGGCTGCAGAACGGTCAACCTTACTTGGGTCCTTACCAGAGAAGGCTCCACCACCGTGTGCTCCTTTACCACCGTATGTGTCAACAATAATTTTACGGCCTGTTAAACCAGTGTCCCCATGTGGACCACCAATTACAAATTTACCAGTTGGATTAATATGGTACTTAATGTCGTTGTTAAACAACTTCGCATATTTCTTGTACTTTGCTTTTACTCTTGGTATTAAAATTTCAACAATGTCTTTTTTGATTTTAGCTAACATCTTTGCTTCTGCATCAAAATCATCGTGTTGAGTAGAAACCACAATGGCATCAATTCTTACGGGTTGATTTTTGTCGTTGTACTCTAATGTTACTTGAGATTTGGCATCTGGACGTAAATATTTAATGGCTTTGTTCTCTCTTCTTAAAGCAGCCAATTCAATTAAAATTTTGTGCGCTAAGTCTAAAGCCAAAGGCATGAAATCGTCTGTTTCATTAGTGGCATAACCAAACATCATACCTTGGTCACCTGCACCTTGTTCTTCTTTTTTCTTTCTGTCCACCCCTTGGTTGATGTCAGCAGACTGTTCGTGAATAGCAGATAAAATTCCACAGCTATCCGCTTCGAACATGTATTCACTCTTAGTGTAACCAATCTTCTTAATTACATTACGTGCAATTGTTTGTACATCTAAATAAGCTTTAGATTTAACTTCACCAGCTAATACTACTTGACCTGTAGTAACCAATGTTTCACAGGCTACTTTTGATTGTGGATCAAATGCTAAAAAATTATCAATTAAGGCGTCAGAAATCTGATCGGCTAATTTGTCTGGATGTCCTTCGGAAACGCTTTCTGAAGTAAATAAATAAGGCATTTTCTTTTATTTAGTGGTTGTAAAGTGCAAATATATTAATAAAACCAATTTGAATGAAAAACTGTCTATAAATCCGAATAATAAATATGAAGCCTCATTCTACGTTTAGAATGTGTCCCCCCACCTAATCTAACTCTCCCCATGGCCGGCTGGTTTCCATTGGAACTTGATAAATAGTTTTTAGTAGCAGGTAAATTATTTTGTGGACGAGGGTATACATATTGTATAGAATCATTTACTGGAGCCAATATTCTAAAATCAAAAATAGAATCAGACCTAGAAATGACCCCTTGAACATATCTACTTATACTAAAATTATAGGTTGCCACATTAGCAACTCCATCAAGGGTTTTATATTGAAGCTGCCCTCCAAATCGACTCATCCCTTCTGCATCATTGGTTCCAGTGAAATCATTCGGCACATTTCGAATTCTCTGCGTGGTAGAATCAAAGCTACCTAGGAATAAATAACTAGGAGGTAACAAATATCGCTCTAATATATTTGCACCTGGGTCCGATGTAACTTGTTCGGCAATTAATTCTGCACGATGAATAATTTTATTTTTAAACGCCTTTAAACCTGGAACTTTTATTTTTACCATAGTGCCTGGGCTACTTTGCACATATACCAATGAGTCACTAATTTTATTTTTTAAGTGCTTGGCTATTTCAGATCCACTGGTATTTCTTTTAATAAAATTAGCATGCCCATTATTGTATATGCTAAATTTAAAATAAGCTACAGCCGTGTCTCTTTTATAACTTGAACTTGTAGTGGAGGTGCTTTTATAATAAAGTGCCAATTTAGTATTGGTATCATTCAAACTTATTTGAACCAATACATTTTTATTAGAAGTAGGATTAGTAGATAAAGCAAACCCTGGGAAACTAGCACTTAAAGTAGTATCTGAACGATAGGCATTGGTTGAATCATAATTACGAATAAACATCCTTGCATAGGAAGATAACAATGGGATTCTAATTTGACTGGCTGCTGCTTCATATCTATTATTAACAGAATCTCTTGCATGTGTAAAATCTAATGAAAATGGATTAGCTAAAATTGAGCTGGCCTGTATATTATATAATTCCGGATAGTTATTTGCGTATTGTGTGCCATCAGAAATTAATGGAGTACTATTATCAATTCTTTTCAGGTTCAATACCACAGGTTTGGTCGAATCTCCATAGAACCCTTTATAAGACAATATCAAAACAGCAGAATCCACTTCTAAACTATCTCGATTCCCTGGAATAGAAAAAGGAAAACTACTAGGCACTAATTGAAAAAACATAGAAGCTTCAGTTGATCCAAATAAAGCATCGTCGGAAATCGTACCTACAACATGATGATCGGTTCCGTAAATCCTTAATGAATCTGGATAATCTACAGTTGTTGTAATAACGTCTAAACTAGTATCTTTTGTATTAAAATAATCTAGCGGGGGCAATAGGCCAAGTCCTATATCGGTTGTACTTATTTTAGTACAGGCCGAAAAAAGAAGAATTGAAAAAGTAGCTATAAAAAAATTTCTAACTATGATATTCGATGTCATGAATGAATTAATTTGACTTTATTTGCCTGCAAGTTCGTTGTATAAATCTAAATACTCTGTTAAATCGGAATCCCATCCATTGAAAGGAATTACTTTTTTGCCTTTAACAGTCGAAAATTCAGACACAAGTTTTTTGTCTATTACATCAGAACCAAAAGAGATAGCATCTGAATAAGAAGCGCCTCCTCTAAATAAAGAAGTATTATTTAAATCCTTGAAAGGTTCTAGATCTTTGTCTTTAATATTAGTATTGATAAGGGCTTTTGTTAAAAAATCTTTATTGAATTTTTCTTCAAATGTATTTTGACCAATGGTGAAAATAGTTTTTGCATTCGAAAAAACAGGCTCCTTTTTGAATGCCGTTTTGATATAGGCTGGGATTAAACCAGTCATCCATCCGCTGCAATGAATAATATCTGGAGGCCATCCGAATTTTTTAACTGTTTCTAATGCACCACGACAAAAGAAAATGGTTCTCAAGGCATTGTCCTCAAACCATTTTTCATTTTCATCATGAAACAAGTGCTTTCTTTTAAAAAAGTCCTCATTTTCTAAAAAATAGACTTGTAAACGCGCATTAGGCAAGGAGGCCACCTTAATTTGTAAAGGATAATCGTCGCCGTCCAACTGTACATTGATACCAGAAAGACGAACCACTTCATGAAGGCGATGCCTTCTTTCATTAATTACACCAAACCTAGGCATAATACAGCGTACTTCTAGACCACTGTCATTGCTTTTTATAGCGAGCTTATTAATGACCTCAGCGAATTCTGTCAACTCTAAATAAGGTGACATCTCCGTGGCGATGAATAAGATTCGTTTTTTTTCAGACATTCCGTTTGGGGTTTAACTCAGTACAAACTTTGAGTGTGCAAAGGTACGTAATACTAAGGACTTTAAGAAACGACAAAAAAGGGTAATAAATAAGCCCTTCTACCCTCGTTTATAGACATTTGGTTGTAAATTGCAGAGTATTGAATTAAATCTTAATGAATGGGTAAATTTCTAAAAATAGCCTTCTTTTTTTTAATAGGCATATTATTGATTTGGTGGAGTTTACATCAAATTCCCCCTCAAGAATGGGATAAGTTCAAGTTATCTTTAAAACACTCCCGTTTTTGGATAATCATTCCAGTATTTGTTTTATTAGGTCTTTCCCATTTTTTACGTGCATTAAGATGGCGTTTAATTATGGAACCACTGGGGTACCAACCTGGCATTATAAATACCTATTTAGCAGTGCTCATTGGATATTTGGCTAATTTGGCTATCCCTCGTTTAGGCGAAGTTTTAAAGTGTACCCTACTTTCAAAATATGAAAAAGTACCTGCAGATAAAATTGTAGGCACCATTGTAGCGGAACGTGCTTTTGATGTGCTTTGCTTAGGGCTTGTTTTTTTATTGGCCCTTACATTACAATTTAATGTTATTCAAGCAGGATGGGATCAATTACGAACTGCTCCAGTAGCTGGCAATACTCCCAATCACACATCAATTCTGCTTGAAATCATCGCAGGCCTGATCGTTGTAATGATTGTTTTATTTTTCATTTTTAAACATAAATTAACTAAAGCAATAGAAAGTATAAAAAGTATATTTTGGGGTGTATGGGCAGGGATTATGAGTGCCACTAAATTAAAAAAACACAATTTATTTTTCGTTTATTCTTTTGGCATTTGGTTTTTATATTTGTTTGCTACCTACATTGGATTATATGGAACCATCGGAACAGAAAGCTCATTTGCAACTGCTATTAGTTGTTTGGCTTATGCAAGTATAGGCATGATTATTACACCAGGAGGAATTGGGGCCTATGCCTATTTCATGGCAAAAGTACTTCAGCTAAATGGAATTGATTACACACTAGGATTAGCCAATGGGACCTTACAATGGTTTTCTCAATTTTTAATAGTTTTAGTTTTGGGTGGTCTTAGTTTAATAATTCTTCCTATCATTAATAAACAAACCAAATAGCATGCGTGCAGTAGAATTAATTGAACAAAAAATTAAAACGATTGAGGAAGCAAAGGCACAAATCAGCGCTTGGAAAGTAACTGGAAAAACCTTTTCATTCACGAATGGCTGTTTTGATATTCTACATCCAGGTCATTTATTTTCATTGGCACAAGCCGCAAAAGAAGCCGACTATTTAGTAGTGGGATTAAACAGTGACCAAAGTGTCCAAAGGTTAAAAGGCACTACTAGGCCCATTAACAACACCCAAAGCAGGGCCAAGGTATTAGCCAATTTATTGGTGGTAGATATGGTCGTTATTTTTGAAGAAGATACTCCATTGGATTTAATAAAAGCACTTATGCCAGACGTCATGGTCAAAGGTGGCGATTATACTATTGAACAAATTGTGGGCGCAAAAGAAGTCATTGCTCATGGAGGAAAAGTAATTATCAACCCCATCGTAGAAGGTTTCTCTACCACACAACTGATTGAAAAAATAAAAAAATAATAATTGAATCTACTTTTAAGTTAGTTCAAGAATTATCAAATCCCTTACATTTAAAAAATAATATTGTTATGCAATTTTTACAAGCGTTACAAATACAAAAAGAAAACGAAGGCAGCTCCACTGGGACTGTTTGGCAAAAAAGTAAGGGTCAAAAAATAAGTTCCTACTCTCCAGTAGACAAAAAAGAAATTGGAGCCGTAATTAGCACCGATCAACTAGCTTATGAAAATATAATTACCACCGCTCAATCTGCATTTCAAGAATGGAGAAAATGGCCAGCACCAAAAAGAGGCGAAGTAGTAAGACAATTAGGAGAAGCTTTAAGAAATGATAAACAAGCACTAGGTCAATTGGTAAGTTATGAAATGGGCAAAAGCTTACAAGAAGGCTTAGGAGAAGTGCAAGAAATGATAGACATCTGTGATTTTGCTGTAGGCTTATCAAGACAATTGTATGGACTAACTATGCACAGCGAACGTCCTTTGCATAGAATGTATGAGCAATGGCATCCCTTGGGCATTGTAGGTATAGTTTCTGCATTTAATTTTCCAGTAGCCGTTTGGAGCTGGAATGCCGCATTAGCATGGGTATGTGGCAATGTTACGGTATGGAAGCCAAGTGAAAAAACTCCTTTGTGTGGCAATGCCATTCAGCATATTGTTGCTAAAGTTTTTAAAACCAATCAAGTGCCTGAAGGTGTGAATAATTTAATTCAAGGGGGAAGAGAAGTGGGAGAATGGATGAGTCATGATATCAGAATTCCTTTGGTCTCTGCCACAGGTTCTACCAGGATGGGAAAAGAATTAAATCAAGCAGTAGCTGCAAGATTAGGAAAAACTATTTTGGAATTAGGAGGAAACAATGCGATCATTATTTCGGAACACGCCGACTTAGATATGTCATTAGTGGGTGCTGTTTTTGGAGCAGTAGGCACGGCAGGACAAAGATGCACCAGTACGCGCCGATTAATTATTCATGAAAAAATATATGACACATTTGTAGCTAAACTAGTTAAAGCCTATCAACAAATAAAAATAGGCAACCCATTAGATGCTTCTATACATATGGGTCCATTGATAGATAAAGCGGCCGTTAAAATGTATTTAGACTCTATCGAAGCTTGCAAAAAAGAAGGCGGAAAATTTATTGTTGAAGGTGGTGTATTAGAAGGCGTTGGATTTGAAAGTGATTGCTATGTAAAACCTTGTATCGCAGAAGCACTGCCCCATTACGCCATGGTCCAACATGAAACATTTGCTCCTATTTTATATGTAATGAAATATACTGAAATAGAAGAAGCCATTGCAATTCAAAATGCAGTCCCACAAGGGTTATCCTCTGCCATCATGACATTAAATATGAGAGAATCAGAATTATTTTTATCTACCTTAGGAAGTGATTGCGGCATAGCCAACGTAAATATTGGAACCAGTGGCGCAGAAATAGGCGGCGCTTTTGGCGGAGAAAAAGAAACAGGAGGCGGAAGAGAAAGTGGAAGTGATGCCTGGAAAGCTTATATGCGCAGACAAACCAATACCATCAACTGGGGCAATCAATTGCCTCTGGCACAAGGAATAAAATTTGACTTCTAAATAGATTTTTTTATTTTTCCTAATTTATGAAACGAGTTCCAAGCACCCTCTTTTTTTTATTCATTACAATATTTTCATGGAGTCAGTCGACAAAAAATTGGCATTGGAAAGATTATGAAAAAGACAGTGTGCATGGAGTAAGTTTACAAAAAGCTTATCAATTACTAGCCGCCTACTCTAAAAAGCCTAGTACCATCATTGTGGCCGTTATTGATGGAGGAATTGATACCAATCATATCGAATTAAAAAATATACTCTGGACTAATCCAACAGAAATACCTAATAACCATATTGACGACGATCACAATGGCTATATAGATGATATACACGGTTGGAATTTCTTAGGTGGCCAGGATGGACGAAATATAGATAAAGCGGAGGCTGAAAAAACAAGAATTTATCATCAGTTAAAAGACCAATTTGAAAATAAAGTTGTGGATACCCTTTCCATGAATAAGCTTCAAAAAAATCAATTTTCAATTTGGCAGGAAGTGTCAAAAGAGATGGAATTTTCAGACCAAGAAGCAGCCAACTTACAATACATTTCCATGGCGATGAATGCACTTAAAAAAATTGGAGCAACCATCATTAAAGACATGGGAGATTCTAGCTTTAATGCCAATAAATTAACTCCTTACCAACCTAATGGAAGAATTGCTTTAGAAGCTAAAGCAGCTTTTTTAAGAACGATCAATGTTTTAGGGATTGATAAAGAAATAACCTTTCCTGAAATAATCAATGATTTAAAAGAATACATAGATGGAAAAGAAAAATTAGCCAATGCAAAGGAAACAAAAGCTTCTAAACTTAGAGATGAAATAATAAAAGACCATTATTACAATTTTTCGGATCGTTACTATGGTAATAATGATATTACAGGTCCTAATGCAAGGCATGGAACGCATGTATCAGGATTAGTAGCAAGCTTCCCAGATAGTAGTTGGCAAGTAACCCAATGGTATCCGCCTTTGAAAATTATGACCCTAAGAGCTGTTCCAGATGGCGATGAATACGATAAAGACATCGCACTCGGCATAAGATATGCTGTAGACAACGGTGCTAAAATTATCAATATGAGTTTTGGAAAATCCTATTCCCCCGAACAAATTTGGGTAGATAGCGCAATTAGATATGCTGCAGAAAAAGATGTATTAATTATTCATTCTGCAGGAAATGAGTTTTATAATTTGGATCAAAAAAATGTATTCCCCAACCCCTATTCTAGTATCCTCAAAGATTCGGCAAAAAATATACTCACCGTTGCAGCAAGCAGTGATATTACTATTGGTGAAAGTTTATTAACCGATTTTAGTAATTATGGTCCTAAGGTGGTGGATATACTATCACCTGGATATAAAATATATTCTACATTACCTGGGAAAAACAATCATGGTTTTTTAAATGGAACTAGTATGGCTTCTCCAATTGTTAGTAACATTGCAGCACTTATCCGCTCTTATTTTCCAACACTTACAGCCAAACAAGTAAAAGATATATTAATTAAATCGGTATGGCAAGCTGCTGACAAAAATTTAAGATATAGTATACCACAACGCGAAGTTTCCAAAAAATTAGATGAAATTGCTAAAGCAGGCGGTATTGTTAATGCAGCCAATGCCATTCAATTGGCAAAAGCAATGGCCGCTATTACCCCAGCAAAATCCAATAAAAAGAAAAGACCAACTAATTAAGAATTTAATTCAATATTTACCTAACAAATACCAACTATGCCCAGACCCAGTGCCACCGAATACGCTAGTTTTCATCAAACTTATATTAACTACACCAGTGGAAAAGATTACTCCATCTTATTACAACAATACAATGACCGTATTATTGATGCCTGGAATGCCATCCCTACAGAGAAAATAAATTTTGCTTACGCTCCAGACAAATGGACGATCAAGCAAATGCTACAGCATGTAATAGATACCGAAAGAATATTTGCTTATAGGGCTTTAGCCATTGCTAGAAAAGAGCCCGCCTCCTTAATGGGCTTTGACGAAAATGAATATGCTAAAAATGCTACAGCAACTCATCGAAATTGGAAAGAGATGATTGCTGAATGGAAAATAGTAAGACAATCTACTAATTTGCTATTTGCTTCTTTCACGGAAGAAGATTTAAAACAAAAAGGCACTGCAAGTGATTTACCTATTTCGGTGAATGCAATAGGCTTTATTATTTTTGGTCACGCCTTGCATCATCTGCATGTACTTAAAGAGCGCTATTCTATTTAACTATTTTAGGTTGGAATAAAAAAAGCCCCCCGATAAATCGGAGGGCTTTTGTATAAAAAAGTAAACGGCAACTATTTAGTACCGTAAATATGAATAGCTAATTGAACTTCTGAATCAACCATTCCTACACCATATTTAATTCCAAATACAGTTCTATCAAATGGCAAGAAAGCTTCAGCAAAGAATCCTTTGTCATCAGCATTTCTAATACTAGCTGCGAAAGTGATTGGAGCTGAAATATCTTTAATTTTTAAATTGCCTGTAATAGAGGCTTTATCTCCAGCTGTATACTTAACACTTGTAATAGCAAATGTAGCATCTCCAAATTTTGTAACATCAAAGAAGTCTGCAGAAGACAAATGACCTTGTAACTTTTCGCCACCTCGCTCGTCAGTTACTTTTAAACCAGCCACATCAATTACAAAACTACCCCCTACTAACTTTCCAGCTTCTACTTGAACAGAACCAGATTTAATTGGGAAATAACCAGTATGGTAATCGCTTTTTTTAGAACCAATCCAGTCTACTTTGCTTTTTTGTGCTGTAACAGTAAAAGTTACCGCATCTGCTTTATTTTGTTTTGGAGTAAAAGATAACAATGAAATCGACGCTGAGATTACTGTTAAAGAGAACATGATTTTTTTCATATTTGATTTTTTTTATTGATTAAAATTTGAGATAGCTAAAATACATCCTCTTTTTGGTATTTTAGGTGGTAAAGATATTAATCAATGTTTAAACAACAAAATTAATTTTTAGGCTTATTCTATTTTAAAATCTATTAACTTCGCCAAAATTTACATCGTATGAATCTGCATGAATATCAAGCAAAAGAATTACTTAAAAAGTACAATGTCCCAGTTCAAGAAGGTATAGCTGTAGAAACGGTTGACGCTGCCATTGCTGCCTACCATAAGATTGCAGGAGAAACCAACAATAAATTCGCAGTAGTGAAGGCTCAAATTCATGCAGGCGGAAGAGGAAAAGGAAAAATTATAGGTACCGAACAAAAAGGAGTAGCAGTGGGAAAATCGGCGGCTGATATTGAAGTTTTTGCAAAAAATATATTAGGAGGTACCTTGGTGACCATTCAAACAGGACCTGCAGGTAAATTAGTGAGTAAAATCTTAGTGGCTCAGGATGTATATTATGAAGGCCCTAATCCAACTAAAGAGTTTTATTTATCTATATTATTAGATCGTGCCAAAGGCATGAATGTAATTATGTACAGTACTGAAGGAGGAATGAATATTGAAGATGTAGCACATGACACCCCTGAAAAAATTTATAAAGAATGGGTGCACCCAGGTGGTGGATTACAAGGCTTTCAAGCAAGAAAAATTGCCTTTAATTTAGGGTTAAGTGGCGACTCATTAAAGAGCTGCGTAAAGTTTGTTACTAATTTATACAATGCTTATGTAGGTTTAGATTGCAGTATGTTAGAGATAAATCCTTTATTTAAAACCTCTGACGATAAAATGATTGCAGTAGATTGTAAAATGAATGTAGATGATAATGCGTTAATGCGTCATCCAGATTTATTGGCAATGCGTGATGTAACAGAAGAAGATCCTACGGAAGTAGAAGCTGGAGAATACAATTTAAACTTTGTGAAACTAGATGGTAACGTAGGTTGTATGGTGAATGGCGCTGGACTAGCCATGGCTACGATGGATATGATCAAATTAAGCGGTGGAGAACCAGCCAATTTCTTAGACGTCGGTGGCTCTGCCAATGCACAAACCGTTGAAGCTGGATTTAGAATCATCATGAAAGATCCTAATGTAAAAGCGATTCTTATTAATATATTTGGCGGTATAGTTCGTTGCGATCGTGTGGCTTCGGGAGTAATTGAAGCTTTCAAAAAATTAGGTAATATTAATATTCCTATAATTGTTCGTTTGCAAGGAACCAATGCGGTAGAAGCTAAAAAACTAATTGATGAAAGTGGTTTGAAAGTTCAATCTGCCATTCAATTGAGCGAAGCAGCCGCCTTGGTGAAACAAGCCGTTGCTTGATAATTCTACAGCCCAAATCCAAGAATTTAAGGGCTTTGAATTATTCTCTAATGAAAAACTCTCAAATGATTTTAAAATACCCCCGAATTCGGGGGTATTTTTTTTAATTCAATTTTTCACTACTTGCACTTCTGTTAGTGCACTAAATAAATAAATATTGCCTGTTTTTACTTCTAAACATTCAATACGTTTACGTCGTAATTTTATTTTTTTAAACACCCCTTCCTTTTCTGCAGTAAATAAAGTCCCATCTGTTAAAGTGGCTAAAACAACGGCACCTGATGCATTTACCTTATTGTACTGCCTCAAAACCAATAACAAAGCAGTTTCCCCATTGGCGGTGGCTGCAGGATTGATTAATGTTTTTTTCAAACTCTTAGTAATATCCAGCGGAAATAAATTTAAATCTATAAAGCCCCCTAATAAATTTCCATAAATGTGTTTCCATTCTTTGCCATGTGCTTCTACCCTATTTTTATATTGCTCAAAACACAACAGATGCGCCAATTCATGCAAAAGAGTTATTAAAAACTCATACTTATTTAAATTGCCATTGACAGTTATTTTATGATTAGAGCCCATAAACGGATGTCTATAATCGCCTAAAACCGATTTGCGCGCCCTGGTAACTGTTAAATGAACTTTGTATTGATGAATGAGTTGCACCACAGGTTCGAAAGCCCCCTCTGGGAGATAATGAGCAAGTGCATGTAGTGGATGTTCGACCTTGGACAATGTTGGAAAATATTAAATAATTTAATTACTTCTTGTATACTTCTCCTTTAATCTCTAGCCAAGTATAAAAAAGATACAAGCCCATGCTGGTCATTAAAGTGGGTATTCCCACCGGTACTTTAACTTGAGTGGTATACACCATGGCTACGCTAACAAAAACAACCATTTTTAGTAAAGTGCCCATCATTACCGACCTAATCATAGCATTGGGATTGGTTTTATCCACTTGTTTAATTCTAATAGCATTTACAAAATACATAAGCATTAACATCGCATTCACTACTAATAGAAAATTAATTTTAATTTTAAGGGAAGTAGCTAAAAAACCTTTCTGTGCTAAAAAACCAAATAAATTGACCGCTACAAAAAGCAACAGTACCGATTGTGTTTTATTTTTAAACATTCGATTTTATTTTTTGTTTTGAGTATCTCTTACAACACTAATTAAAACCACCAATATAAATAAGGTTGGCGTTAACCAAGAAAAAAAGGAATGTTTGTTAAAATATTCATCCAGCTTTTTTCCAACGAATAAGGTGATTAATAAACCAACTATTAACTGTGACCCTAGCCCAATATATTTAGACCAATTATAATTAGGTTCCCTGTTGGAAGATTTTTTTTCGGTAGAATGAATTGACATTAATCAAAAGATTGTTTATTCTCTGGCAATTTTAAAGGCAAAGTATCTAATTGATTAGGATTCCCTTCAGATAATACTTTTTTAATCCCTTCTAAATATTGCTCTTTATAATGAATGGACTGTTCTAAAGAATCGGTACGAATTTTTAACAACTGCAGTGCAGTTCTACTTTCCTTGGTGCCATATCCAGGAATATAATACCTAAGTGGCGTAAATGCAATCAATGCAATAGTCATTCCAACTAATAATACAAAAGTGATACTCACCCCAAGATACACTGATCTTCTAGACAACTTAAAGGCTAAAACCTCATCGTAAGTGTCGTCATTCATAATTACCAAACGATAGGTATTACTCGTTCTCTTAAAGGTATTATTAATGTCTAAGTTTGGCATAAAATTGAAGGCTTGTTAAAGATACGATGGATTCTATTTTTTTAAGTAAATAATAGGAAATAAATGTATTTTTAAGCTGTTTTTACCCTGATTATGCAAAGAAGACTAGTCCCTTTTAAATATTACAGTTATTGGTTTTGGGCAATTTGCTTTAGCCTTCTATTGCCGCTTGGTTTAAAGGCACAGGAACCTTCTACGAATAAAGCAGACAGCTCATCTAATTTATTGAATATTAATGAAACCAAATTAATAAAAAGCATCAATAAAATTTTAGATTCGAATCAAAAAAAGATAAAATCTTTGTTTTATAATAAAGCCGACAAAATTCAAGCAAAAGCAGATAGCGCAATAAACAGTACTTTAAAAAAAGGAATTTTTAGAGAAGTAGAAAAGCCCTTACCCTATGAACGACTTTTAAAAACAAAATACACCTTAGGTCGAAGGGCTTATCAAAATACAGTCTCTCAGTTTAACTATTTATTTAATGCAGAAGAAGAATTTATTGAAAATTTACAAAAAGTAAGAAATGAATACCAGGATGATTACACCTCTTTAATTAGCTTTTACGATTATGACTTAAGTGCCACTGCCAAACACAATATTGATTCAATGGTATATAGATGTAACGCCAATATTGTATTGCATGACTTAAGAAGTAATTATGTTGACGATGCTTATCTAATGCTAGCAAAAACATATTTGTTTCATAAAAATTTTGATACAGCGGGTAGTATTCTTCAATTTATAAACTACTCCTTTGATGAGAAAGAAAATGGAGCCGACCTTCCCGTAGGAAGTAATGTAAGAAATACAAAAGGTAAGTTTAGTATTGCAACACCCGAAAACAATCGTTTATGGGAAAATATGAATGTGAGAAATGAAAGTATGATATGGCAGGCTAGAAACTATTTTGAAACGGGGGACTTAAATGAAGGAATGAGTTTATTGCAATTGTTACAATCTGATGTGCTATTCCCTAAAAGGCTACAACCTTTTTTAAAGGAACAAATGGCTTATGGATATTATTTAATGGAAGTAAATGATAAAGCGGCCGATGCGCTTGAAAATGCATTGCCAAATGCTATGGATGATCTTGCCAAAACAAGATGGTATTATTTAATTGCACAATTGTGGCAAAAAGCAGAAAATTGGAAAAGGGCCTATACCTGGTATAAAAAAGCAGAGCAATATGCCACCAACCCCATTGTGGGCGTATACGCAAAAATTGCCATCATCACTATAGATTCAAAAAATGCCAATACTCCTTGGACGGAATTAGCCTATTCATTAGAAAAAATGACCAGAAGGGAAAAATACAAACCCTATACCGATATCATCTATTTTGAAATGGCAAAATTGGCCATACAAAATAACTCATTTAACAAAGCTACCGACTGGTTAGTTTATTCTATCAAGAAGAATATTAGCAATTTAAAACAAAAACAGAAAGCTTTTGAATTGTTAGGTAATATTAATTACAATATTGAAGAATATACTATTTCAAAAATAGCTTACGATAGTTTAACGGGCGTATTAAAAACAAATCCCAATTTTGAAACTATTGGTTTAAGAAAGAAATGGATGAGCAATATCGAAAAAAATGATAAAATAATAAAGCTTCAGGATACTTTACAATTCATATATGATTTAATACCAGATCGTCAAGAATCCTTTTCTAGCGCCTGGCAAAGAAGATTAGGCAATACTAAATTGCTTCATCAAAATTTATTTCTTGACAAGTCAATTAAATCAAGTGCCCAATATCCTGTCGAAGAAAATATCAATGCGTCCTTACTCAATAACTATAACAATAGCAACTCAAACAATACCGATTTTTACTTTGAGAATAAAAGCACTGTTCAGCAAGGAAAACTAAATTTTATAAAAAAATGGGGGGAGCGGCCCAATGTAGATCAATGGAGAAGAAAAACGAGCCCCAATATAGCTTACGCAAATAATAAAAATAATATCCCCGGCAACAATCTTACGAATCAGTTGCTCAATAACAATCCATCCTTCAATACAAATGGAAATGACTTAAATTTAGGCAATAGGAGTAATGATAAGGATAGCTTACCCATCGCTTTAATTAACGATGCCCATTCTTTATCTAATTCTATGACGGATTGGAATAAAGCAGCATTGGCTAATGCACAAATATTTTTACTACAATTAAATGATTTCGAAAAAGCCTACCCTATTTATGTTAAAATTATAAAAAAGAATATCGACCCAGTGGTTACAGAAAGAGCTATGTTAGATTTAGCGAGTCAATACTTACACGACAGTAAGCCTGTTACGGCCGATAGCATTATTCAAATAGTATTAAATCAATTTCCAAATGGTTTTTACGTAACTAAAAAAAATGAAGCTTTAGACAAAAAAAATAAAGACAATGCGTTAGTTGAAAGTTATAAAGAAGCTTACTTTTTGACTCAAATTGGTAATTGGGATGGTTTTTCAAATACCATTTCCACCTTAAATACCAATTTAAAAGGCAGTAAATTTTATTACCCCTACCAATTCTTAAAGGTGAAAATGTACGCTCAACAAAGAAGAGATAGCTTAGCCATTAAATTATTAGATACTATTTTAAGTTCAAATAGAAATGAAAGAATAAAAGACAAAGCAACCACTATTTTGACCGAAATCAATAATAGAAAAATAATTGAAACTTACCTCGATACCCTCCAATTAAAAAAGGTAATGAAAGAGTTTCCCTTTGTTCTTATTAAGGAGGAACCCAACTTAATCATTACCCCTCCCATCCCATTGGCTCAAAGTAGTCATCTCACTGCAAAAGTAGTGACAAAAGATACCCCCTCTTTAACCATCAAATCTTTGACGAACACCGTTGAACCTAAAAATACAACAGACAGTCTACTTCAAACAGCCATCACTTTTGAAAATGATAGTTTGGAACCCCACTATATCGCACTCGTAACCAATAAAGTAAGTGCTAGTTTTGTTAAAGAAATACAGAACGCTTTCAACTTATTTAATATGGATGAATTTAATAAGCTTAAATTAAATGTAACTTACATTCAATTTGATGATTTCTCCTATATTGTGTGGATAGGCGCTTTTAATAATAGATTAAATGCCAGTGCCTACTTAAATAAAATAAAGCCAAGATTAAGTAAAGAAATCATTTCATTTGTACCAACAAAACAATACCAATTGTATTTATTAGGAAAATCTAATATAATTTTAATTAAAAGTCCAGAAGATTTAAAAAAATACGAGCAGTATATGATTCAAAATATTTACAAACCATAAATAAACTATAGTGAACAACCCTGAGCATAAACCTAAAAAATGGGTACGACTATTTTGGAAGTACTATTTTATTACTGCCGGCGTATTTGTTTTATTCCTATTGATGTTGAATTGGGGATGGATAGGTGATATGCCTAATTTAAATGATATCGAAAATCCAACCGCTTCTTTAGCCAGTCAAGTTTATGCACAAGACGCTACCCCCATGGGGAAGTTTTATTTAGAAGACAGAATTAGTGTTAAATATCGCGATATAAGCCCTTATTTATTACAAGCCTTAGTAGCTACAGAAGACAAACGTTTTTATGACCATTATGGAATAGATGGGGAAGGATTAATTAGGGCTGTAGCTTTTTTAGGGAGTCAAGGAGGCGCCTCTACTATTACCATGCAAACTGCAAAAAATTTATTTACAGATAATTGGAGTACGAAAAGTAAGATTTTAAGATTTATACAAAAAATCAAGGAAAGTATCATAGCCATTAAATTAGAAAGGAATTTTACCAAGCAAGAAATTATCACCCTCTACCTAAATACAGTGCCCTTTAGTGAAAATGTATTTGGCGTAAGCAATGCGTCCCGTACCTTTTTTCAAAAAGAACCTGATCGGCTTAGTATTGAAGAGGCTGCGCTTTTAATTGGGATGATTAATGCCCCAACCAAATACAACCCCAATAGAAATCCTAAATTGGCTTTAGAAAGAAGAAATTTGGTTTTAAACCGAATGGCTGGGCAAAAATACATTACTAATGAGCAAGCAGAAGGATGTAAAAGATTACCCATTGCTACCCGTTTTAGAAAGTTGGATCAAAATAATGGATTGGGCCCCTATTTTAGAATGACTTTAGGAGAGTATATGAAAAAGTGGTGTAAAGAACATAAAAAAAATAATGGTGATGCGTATGATTTATATCGAGATGGTTTAAAAATATATACTACCATTAACCCTAGAATGCAATTGTATGCAGAAGAAGCAGTCGCCAAACACATGTCTTATTTACAAAAAGAGTTTAACCAACAAAGCAATATAAAATCCGGGAGCATTTGGAAAGAATTTAGCAGTCAATTGGAATTGGCTATTAAACAAACAGATCGCTGGAGGAATATGAAAAAGGAGGATATCGATGAAAAGCTAATTAGAAAAACTTTTAACGACCCCCTTCCCATGCGCGTCTTTGCATGGAACAAGAATAGATATATTGACACCATTATGAGTCCTTATGATTCCTTAAAGTACCATAAACAAGTATTACAAACTGGATTTTTAGCCGTTGACCCCAATACAGGAGAAGTGAAAGCATGGGTGGGAGGTGTTGATTTTAAAACATTTAAATATGACCACGCCAATATTAATACAAGAAGACAAGTAGGCTCAACCATTAAACCACTTTTATATTCATTAGCTATTGAAAAGTCTGGATTTACTCCTTATACCATAGTACAAGACCAACAGCAAAATTTTGATGGCTATGGTATGGTGCCCAATACTACTAAATCTTGCACTGGCATGTCCATGCCCATGGCGCAAGCATTGGCTGAGTCAAGAAACTGCGCGTCTGCCTATATCATGAAACAAATAAATGGCAAAGGCAATGAAGCGGCCAAAGAATTTGTTGATTATCTTAAACAATGTAATGTCAAAGCCGATCTTCAGCCCTACCCATCCATTGCCTTAGGCGCTTGTGAAATATCCCTATTTGAGATGGTGCAAGCCTATACTATGTTCCCTGGTGGCGGCTACAATGCGCAACCTTTTTATATTAACAGAATAGAAGATAAAAATGGTAATGTTTTAGAAAGCTTTTCTCCACAAAGAAGAAAAATTATAAACGAAGTTACTGCCTACTCTGTTGTAAGTATGATGCAAGGTGTTATTTCAAAAGGCACGGGACGAAGCTTATATTCCTATGATGTGCCTGCTCAGTCCATTGCTGGAAAAACTGGAACTACTAATGACAACAGTGATTTATGGTTTATGGGCTATACACCACAACTGTTAGCGGGCGCCTGGGTGGGCTGTGACGATAGATACATTCGTTTTTCAGATAATTACTTTGGACAAGGCGCGCATGCCGCCCTTCCTATCTGGGCCAATTTTATGAGTAAAGTAGCGAAGGATCCAGCATGTAATTTAGACGCCAATGCCAATTTTGAAAGACCTTCCAGTATTACTAGTGATTTTAATGTTGACTTTATTTCGGCAGATAATATACCTTTTGATAACAATCTTATCGATATACAAAACCAAGAAGATGTAAAAGCTGAATCTGATTATGAACTACCTACACCCAGCACTCCAGTTATTGTAAATAAAACTGATAATAATAAATCATTAAGCCCCAAAGAAGCCCCTACAAAAAAAACAGAATCAAAAGCAAATAAAGAGGCACAAAAACCTAAAGCTCTATTTCCTCCAAAGAAAAATTAATTATTTATTTTTTAAGGAATAAAAGACAGAAAAATGGTGGTATAAATTTCTTTGAAAAAAAGCATTCCCATATTGAATTTTAGTGCGGGATAATTGTAGGCCCAACCCAGCACTCAATCCATTGAACCAGTTTTGTTGATTTTGTACATTCAAATCAAATCGACGAATAAAGTTATATCCAAAATTAAGATCTACTTGGCTGCCCATAAAAATTTCTGCTCCAATAATCAAATGATTAAATAGGTTTTGCATAGAACTAGGAGCCTTATTGCCTTCTTGATTCGCAAAATTGATATCATAATACGAATTATTCCAAACCGATATCCTTTGTGCTGTTAAAGAAAATTGAATGGGTGCTTTTTCTAGTTTGATTGACCAACCTGCAATTAAATTAAAAGGCAAATCTTCTTTATTCGTATATGATTTTAATTGCCCGCCCAAATTGGATAAAAGTATACTTGCTTGATTTAGTTCATTGGAAGAATTATAACGCAATGCAACATCTATTGCAACTGCATTAGACGAATACATTCCATATTTAGATTGAATCCATTTTAGGGTAGCCCCTAGTTGAACATTTTTAATATAATAAGTAGACAATGACACTTGAGCCATATAATCATTGGGTCTAAAATTGCCCATTTCATTTCCTGCTGCATCCGTCATTTTAATAACGCCATAATCCATATAGTGAACTCCCCAGCCAATGACCCACTTTTTTTTAGCCCAATAATTGGCCCCACTAAAATCATATTGTTGAATATTGGCATAATAAGGTCTAATACTTAAATGCAAATTGCCCTCCATAGAAGAATCCAATAAGGATGGATTGAACATAGCTAAACCAAGGTCATTCCCCATCGCACTAATATTCATTCCTCCCAATGAAGAAGCTTTGGAGCTATAAGGAAGGGTTAGAAAATTATAGGTGGCATTGCCCCCTGTATTTTGAGCCAACAAGTGAATGGAAGAAAAAAATAAAGCAATTATAAAAAACCCTTGCTTTGGCATGAAATATTTTTTCATAAAACAAAGCTAGGGTTTGAAATCATTAATAACAATTTAAAGCAGGTTAAATTAACCCACTAAAGCCAAATCAAGTACTTGCTGCATGGTTTTAACATAATGGAAAGTGAGGCCTTTAATAAAAGTATGGTCAATTTCATTGATGTCTTTTTCATTTTGCCAGCAGAGAATAATTTCTTTCATGCCCGATCTTTTAGCGGCTAATATTTTTTCCTTGATGCCCCCAACTGGCAATACTTGGCCTCGTAATGTAATCTCCCCTGTCATCGCCAGATAAGGCTTTACTTTTCTTCCAGTAAAGGCAGAGGTCAATGCAGTGAGCATAGTAATTCCAGCACTAGGACCATCCTTAGGCACAGCTCCTTCTGGCACATGAATATGAACCGATTTAGTGGTAAACAAATTAGGATCAACACCAATTTTTTTAGCATTGCTTTGTAAATAAGTAAAAGCGGTATCCGCACTTTCTTTCATTACATTACCAAGATTGCCTGTTAATTTCATTCCGCCTTTCCCCTCAGCGAGTAGGACTTCAATAAATAAAATGTCCCCGCCCACATAAGTCCAGGCCAAACCAACGGCTACCCCTGGCATATTCACCGTTTTATAAATTTCATTACTGTATTTAGCTTGTCCTAAAATTTTATGCAAGTCAGATTTAGTTACAGTAGGTTTAACTTTATTTTTATAAGCCAACTCTTTGGCTTGATAACGCATAATAGAAGCCAATTGACGATCTAATTCACGCACCCCACTTTCTCTGGTATAATCTTCAATTACTTTTTCTAATACATTGTCCAATACTTTAAAAGTAATTTTTTCTAAGCCATGGGCAGTTCTTTGTTTAGGCAATAAATGCCTTTTGGCAATTTCTACTTTCTCTTCAATGGCGTATCCACTTAGGTCAATAATTTCTAAGCGATCTCTAAGTGCTGGCTGAATACGACTAATGTCATTAGCGGTAGCAATAAATAAAGTTTTACTTAAATCATATTCTGATTCTAAATAATTATCATAAAAACTATGGTTCTGTTCTGGGTCTAATACTTCTAATAAAGCCGAAGAAGGATCGCCTCTATGGTCACTCCCTATTTTATCAATCTCATCTAAGATCATCACAGGATTAGAAGTTTTTATTTTTCGAATACTTTGGATGATTCTTCCAGGCATTGCCCCAATATAGGTTTTACGGTGCCCTCTAATTTCACTTTCATCATGCAAACCTCCTAAACTTACTCTAATATATTTTCGACCAATGGCATGCGCAATAGACTTTCCTAAAGAAGTTTTACCAATACCAGGAGGGCCTAAAAAACAAAGTATGGGACTTTTCATATCCCCTTTAATTTTAAGTACGGCCAAGTATTCTAAAATTCTATTTTTAATCTTTCCCATTCCATAATGATCGGCGTCCAATACTTTTTTAGCATTTTTTAAATCATAGTTATCGGAAGTATATTCTTCCCAAGGAAGGTCTAATAATAAATCTAAATGATTATACACTACTGAATAATCGGGCGTGCTTGGATGCATTCGCTCCAACTTTTCCAATCCATTTTGGAAAAGTTTTTTTGCCGCTTCTGGCCATTTTTTACCTTCGGCTTTCTTTTTCATATCCGCCACTTCGCGCTCATTCGGATCTCCCCCTAATTCATCCTTAATACTTTTTAATTGTTGTTGTAAAAAGTAATCGCGTTGTTGCTTATCAATTTCGGTGCGTGTTTTATTAGCTACTTTATTTTTTAATTCAACAAATTGTAATTCTTGCTGTAAAAATTGAATTAATTTTTCGGCTCTTAATTTAATTTGATTCTGTTCCAGCAACCCTTGCTTGTCATGTACTTCCACATTCAAGTTGCTACTCACAAAATTGATTAAGAAAATAGGATTTTCTATATTTTTTAATATCATCGCTGCCTCCGAAGGAAAATTGGGTGACAACTGAATAATTTGAGTAGCTAAATCTTTAATATTGGATAAATATGCTTGAAAATCTTGATCTTCTTTTCCAAGCTTTTCTTCTACCAATACTTTCACACTGGCTTTAAAAAAGGGGTCCTCTTCTTTCATTTCTAAAAGCTCAAACCTTTTTTTGCCCTGAATAATAATAGTAGTTCCACCGTCCTGCATTTTAATCATTTTGATGATTTTTGCAACGGTTCCTATAGCACATAAATCGCTAGGTGTAGGATCTTCAATATTGCCATCCTTTTGAGAAACCACTCCAATTAATTTGTCTTTGGCATAAGCTGCTTTTACAGCTTGAATGCTTTTATCTCTCCCTACGGTAATTGGAATGACTACACCAGGAAACAATACAGTATTGCGCAAGGGCAAAATGGGCAATAGTTCATCAATGACCAATTCAGGCTCATTCTCTTCCTCTTGTTCATTGAATGAAAACAAAGGTATAAACTCGTTTTCTTCCTCCCCCTTAAATAAAAATGTCTTGTCCACTGTTTGTATTTTAAATATAGTCAAAATGGCATAATTCCTACTTGTATTCTTTCTTGAAGTATGCCTACCCCTTTAAGACAATATTGATGCCAAAAAAAATCCTCCCCGATAAATCGAGGAGGAGCTTCTTGCAAGAAGTTATATTTCTATGACTTCTTAAATTACTTCGCAGCAGCAGTAGTATCTACGGCAGCAGCAGCAGTATCAACAGTTGCAGCAGCAGCTGTATCAACAGTTGCAACAGCAGTATCAGTTTTTACTTCAGTTGCAGCACCACCACAAGCAGCAAGTGCAGCGATAGCGAAAATTGCGATTACTTTTTTCATTTTTGTTTTTGTTTAAAGTTTGATATCAAAATACGTTGGCGAAGATAGCCAACCCCATTAAAAACGCCAAATTTTAACATTTATTTTTTAAACCTACTTTATTCACAGACTAAATTCTATTTTTTTCTAAAATAGATCCGAATGGGCACCCCAGTGAACTTGAAATTAAGCCTAAGCTGATTTTCGAGGTAATTTCGGTAAGGAACCTTAATATCATCAGGAAAATTAGTAAAAAAGGCAAAACTTGGAACCCTTGTAGGCAACTGTGATACATATTTAATCTTAATGACATGCCCTCTTACTACCGGTGCCTGGTATTTCATTATAGACTTCAACATAATGTCATTTAATTTTGAAGTAGCCACTTTACGGTGCTTATTCTCATATACTTCCAAAGCCAATTCGATGGCTTTAAAAATACGGGTCTTTTCAACCGCAGAGATGAATAAAACAGGCACATCGGTAAAAGGTGCCAGTTTGTCTTTTACCACTTTCTCGTAATCACGAGCTGTATTGGTTTCTTTGTCTAATAAATCCCATTTATTAATCAATACGATAATTCCTTTCCCTTTCTTTGAAGCAAGGCTAAATATGCTTAAATCTTGAGCCGTAACCCCTTTGGTGGCATCCACCACCAATAAACAGACATCCGCCTCGTCCATGGCTTTAATGGCTCTGATAATGGAGTAAAATTCAAGATCATCCTTTTCCTTATTCTTACGTCTAATACCAGCTGTGTCAATTAGGATAAATTCCTTTTGGAACATGGTATAATGGGTATGTATGGTATCGCGGGTAGTGCCTGCTATATCACTTACAATGGTTCTATCTTGACCAATCATAGCATTCAATAAGCTAGATTTGCCCACGTTAGGTTGCCCCATAATAGCAATTTTAGGAATCGCTAATGGTTCTTCTTCCCCTTCTGCTATTTCTTCATCATCATTGCTCACTTCTTTTATCTTGATATCGTTGGTCACTGCGTCTAAAAGCTCACCTGTACCACTACCAGAAATAGAACTTACAAAGTAGTTATGTTCAAAGCCCATACCGTAAAACTCGGTACCTTCTAAGGCACGGGTGGAATTGTCCACCTTATTTACGCAAACATACACTGGCTTCGTACTTCTTCTAAGCATATCGGCCATAGAAGCATCTAAGTCGGTTAAACCAACGGCAGCATCCACCATGAAAATGATTGAATTGGCTTCTTCGATAGCAATTTTAACCTGCTTGCGAATCTCCGTTTCAAACATATCACGAGAATCAGGTACAAAACCACCTGTATCAATTACGTTAAAGGTTTTGCCAGCCCATTCTGTCACACCGTATTGACGGTCTCTGGTAACACCACTAATATCGTCCACAATGGCTTTACGCTCCTCTAAGAAACGATTAAATAAAGTGCTTTTTCCTACGTTTGGCCTTCCAACAATAGCCACTGTATAGCTCATAATAATTTATATTTAATATTCAATTATACTATTTCAAATAATTCATTACCAATAATTTAAATAAATATTGATACTTAATTTACTAATACCCAAATTCTTTTAATTTACTGTCATTGTCTCTCCACTTAGGCTTCACTTTCACAAACAGTTCTAGATACACTTTGGAGCCAATGAAATCCTCAATATCCTTTCTAGCCAATATGCCTATTTCCTTAATCATCTTCCCTTTCTCCCCTATAATAATGGCCTTTTGGGTTTCTCTATTTACAATAATATCAGCCTGTATCTTAATCAATAACGGCTGTTGCTTAAAAGAGTTCACCAGCACAGCTGTATGATAAGGAATCTCCTCCCCAAACAACTGGTATATCTTTTCCCGAATTAGCTCACTTACAAAAAACTTAGTGGGCAAATCACTTAAATCGTCTTCTCCGTAGAAAGGAACCCCTTCTGGAATCATTTCAATCACCACTTTCAATAACCTTTCTATATCACTCTTATTCAATGCACTAACAGAAATCGTCTTACTGCAATAAGGTTTGTCTTTAAAAAAAGCTACTGCCTCTTTTACCTGCGTCCCTACCGCCAAATCAGACTTATTCAACACCACTACACAAGGCACTTTTAACTTTAAAGAAGTGAATAATTCATCCAATTCCTTCATATCGTCCCTCATATCCACCATCAACAGAGCCACATCGGCATCTTCCAGGGCAGATTTCACCGCCCCCATCATTTTCTCATGTAGCTTGTACTTAGGGTCGATAATACCGGGGGTATCTGAAAAGATGATCTGATACTCGTTTTCCTTGTTTAAAAAGGCCTTAATACGGTGACGGGTAGTTTGTACTTTCGAGGACACAATAGCCATTTTCTCGCCCATAATGGCGTTCAGTAAAGTGCTTTTA
>CANHLZ010000004.1 GCA_947461595.1 Bacteroidota bacterium
CATTGGCAGAATAAACAATGTCTTCATTTTTTGGATCTGCTTTTACTTCTGCAAAATCACTACCTCGCCCCCAATATCTATTGTCACTGGATAATAGGTACCAACTTTCTCCAGCTTCATCACTTCTATAGACGCCTCCATTTTTTTGTGCATCTACTGTCGCATACATTCTATTAGAATTGCTTGGCGCAATAGTAAATCCAATTCTTCCTAATCCATCTTGAGTAGTAGAAGGCAATCCTTTGGTAATTTTTTTCCAAGTAGTTCCGCCATCCAAAGATTTATACAATCCACTTTCTTCTCCATCCCAAGCACCATTTTCCCAAGGTCCTTGACGGGCTGCCCAAATAGTTGCAAAAATAATATTGGTATGATTGGGATCAATCAATACCTGCACTGCACCTGTATTTTCATTGATGTATAAAACCTGCTCTAAAGTTTTGCCGCCATCCAAACTTCTATATACACCACGTTCTTTATTAGGACCATAAGGATGACCTAAAGCGGCTACGAAAATTCTATTTTCATTCGTGGGATCAATACTTATTCCACCAATTTGTTGCGCATCATTTAAACCTAGATTGGTCCAGGTATTGCCTGCGTCAATTGATTTGTATAATCCGTTGCCTATAGATAAGTCGGGACGTTGAATGCCCTCACCACTTCCCACATAAAGTATATTTGAATTGGAAGGGGCCACTGCTACATCTCCTACGGATCCTGTATTTTGTTTATCAAAAATGGGTTTCCAAGTATGACCAAAGTCGGTGGTTTTCCATACACCTCCATTGTTGACACCCATATAAAATACATTGGGCTCATTGTTAACACCTGTTATACCAACCGTTCGACCTCCTCTATGAGGCCCTATCATTCTATATTTTAAACTTGCTAATAAAGAGGGTTCTACTTGTGCCCAAGTGGATATTGAAAATAGATTTGCTACAACAAGCAAACTAACAATGCCCATTTTTTTAAAAACTGGTATCATGTTGAATATTTTTGGTATTAAATATACAAATAAAATTCTTTGTTTTAATTGTAATTGGTTGCTACAATTATATTGATTAAATTCATTGATAGATTTAACCAAATGAAAAATTTTCGTTTATGAAAAAACAACTATTTGCATTACTCGGTATCCTCCTAAGTGTCACCGTGTTAGCACAAACCACTGGTACTGAATTATTTTCAGCCATGCCTTTTAGATTTATGGGTCCAGATGGCAACAGGGCCATTGCCGTTGTGGGGGAGCCTGGAAATCCAATGGTATCCTATGTGGGTGCAGCCTCTGGAGGAATTTTTAAAACCACAGATGCGGGTATACATTGGAATCCCATTTTTGATCAAATGGATAATTCTTCAATAGGCGCGTTGGCCATTTCTGAGAGCCATCCTCAACAAGTTTGGGCTGGAACAGGGGAGACTTTTGTCATTCGTCCTGCACATGCCAATGGGAATGGTATTTATAAGTCAAGTGATGGTGGAAAAACCTGGCAAAATAAGGGGTTAAAAGAAACAATTTTAATAAGTAAGGTTATTGTAGATCCAACGGATACGAATACTGTATATGTGGCTGCCATGGGACATATGCATGGACCACAACAGGAAAGAGGGGTTTATAAAACTACCAATGGCGGACAAAGTTGGGAGCGTATTTTATTTGTAGATGAAAATACAGGTTGTATAGATTTATCCTTAAATGGCAAAGACACTAAAAATTTAGTGGCTGCTATGTGGCAAGTGGATATTAAAACCTGGAATTTAAATAGTGGTGGACCAGGTAGTGGTTTTTATAAAACCAATGATGGTGGTAAAACTTGGAAGCCAATGCAAAATGGTTTACCAGGAGGTGCAGGTCATCCAGTGGGAAAAACTTCTATTGATTTTGCGCAAAGTAATCCCTCAACTATTTATGCATTAGTAGAAGACAAAGTACCTGGATTATATAAATCAATAGATGGAGGTGAGCATTGGAAACTTATGTATCAAGCGCATTCTATGGCACAACGCGCTGCTTATTATACAAGGGTGCGTGTGTCTACTCAGGATGAAAATAAATTGTATACTATTTGTGTAACTATAATGGAGTCAAAAGATGGGGGTGTTACTTTTAATGGCGAAGGAACTTATGAACCAGGAGGGGACAATCATGATATTTGGTTTGATCCTAAAAACGCAAAAAGAATTATGGTAGCGCATGATGGAGGTTTGAATATGAGTTCCAACGCAGGAGAATCATGGAGCAATATTAATTTACCTATTGCGCAAATGTATCATGTGGCCGTTGATAATATGATTCCATATCATTTAATGGGCAATAGACAGGATGGGTATTCTTATCGAACTGCAGCCATTAGCATGCAAGGCTCCATCCCATTAGGTTTATGGGAAGGCGTGGGCGGATGTGAAAGTGGTTTTGCACAGCCTGATCCATTTGATAATAATATTATTTGGTCTGGTTGTTATGATGGGGGATTAGACGTGACTGATGTTAGAACTGGTTATTCTCATGATGTTCGTCCTTGGCCGGAAGCTGGATTTGGTTGGGCTCCAGCAGATATGAAATATCGTTGGCATTGGAATTTTCCGATGGCTTTATCGAAACATCAGAAAGGGGTGGTGTATGTAGGAAGTCAATATGTACATAAAACTTCTAATCAAGGAATGTCCTGGACAGTAATTAGTCCTGATTTAACCACGAATGATAAATCACATCAACAAAATTCAGGGGGAATGAATTCGGATAACCTCATGACATTTGATGGTTGTACTTTGTATGTGATTGCAGAGTCGCCAGTAAAGCAAGGTGTCTTATGGACTGGAACTAATGACGGACAAATTCAAGTAACGGTGAATGAAGGAAAAACTTGGAGCAATGTTACACAAAATTTAAAAGGCATTGCACCATGGGGAACTATTCGAAGTATTGATCCTTCCAATTTTGATGCAGGTACTGCTTACATTAGTATTTCTTATCAACAATTAGGCGATTTCAAACCTTATATTTTCAAAACATCAGATTATGGTAAAACTTGGAAAGCAATAGGGGCAGGCATTCCAGCGAGTAATAGTTCTTTTGTACATAGCATTAAGGAAGATCCTGCGCAAAAAGGTTTATTGTATGCAGGAACAGACAATGGCTTGTATATAAGTCCAGATGATGGAGCAACATGGGTTGCGTTAAAAAATAATTTACCTCCAGCACCCGTTTATTATATTGCTATTCAAAAAAACTTTAGAGATTTAGTATTGGCCACCTATGGTCGTGGTTTTTATATTTTAGATGACATAACACCCATAAGAGAATGGAGTAAGCAAACTGTAAGAAATAAAAATGAATTATTTGCACCAAAGCAAGCATATAGATTTCATTACAAGACAGGTATTCATTCCGAGTCTTCCATGTCTACAGGTCAAAATCCACCTTATGGCGCGAGTATAAATTATTATTTAGCAGATCATGTTCAGGAGAATCCATCTATTATTATTTTGAATCAAAAGGGAGATACCATTAATAAAATAGAGGGCAGTAAACAAAAAGGTTTTAATAGAGTCTGGTGGAACCTAGCACATACTTCAATTGTATTACCTCCTTTAAAAACAATACCTGATCAAAAAAATTATATTAAATTAGATTCCGCAGGAAACAGACCTTTAAATATTTATGATTTAGATATTGGCCCAGGGCTAACACCAATTAAAGTGCCTGCAGGAAAGTATACGGTAGTTTTGAAGTTGGGAAGTTTTGTGCAAAAGCAAGACCTACAAGTATTCAATGATCCAAATCTACATTCAAACAGCGCTTCTATACAAGCACAATATGATTTAGGTAAACAACTCTTGTCTAGTATTAATAATTGTTTATCCTTAATAGAGCGTATGGAAGTGAATCGAGCTAATTTTTTAAAACAAAATACCAGTGAAAGTATATTAAAAGAAAAGGAAGTGTATCATTTAGAAAAGCAATTGTTTGAAATTCATTTAACAGGCGCTAGAATGGATGTTTTTAGAAATCCAGCTCAAATTTTAGAACGTCTTCTTGCCATTTCTTCTGAATGTCAAACTATGGGAGCTGATTTTGCACCAACAGCGCAACAAAAATTAGTTTACCAAGCTTTGAATAGCCAATTAAAGAAAGTAGAACTTTCTTATTTGCAATTAAAACTCTAAATTTATACAAACGTAAAAAAACAAATGAAAAAATTAATTATAATAGCAGTATTTGGGTGGTTCACTAATAGTAGCAATGCTCAAAGTAATCAATGGTCTGCTCAAAAAGCAAATGAATGGTATCAAAAGCAAGGCTGGTTGGTGGGCGCTAATTTTTTACCCAATACCGCTATCAATCAATTAGAAATGTGGCAAGCAGCTTCATTTGATACAGTTACCATCAATAAGGAGTTGAGTATGGCTGCAGGTATTGGGATGAATACGATGCGTGTTTATTTACATGATATGGCTTGGAAGGCTGATGCAGTTGGATTTAAAAATAGAATGAATCAATTTTTAGCCATTGCGCATAAAAATAAAATAAAAATTATTTTCTGTATTTTGGATGACTGCTGGAATCCTGATGCGACGCTTGGTAAACAACCTGATCCAAAACCAGGGGTACACAATTCGGGATGGGTAAGAAGCCCAACCATGAAAATACACAATGACATAAGCGCTTGGGGCGACTTGGAAAAATATGTAAAAGATGTGTTAACCAGTTTTAAAAATGACAATAGAATTTTATTATGGGATTTGTACAATGAGCCAGGCAATAGCGGGTATGGATTAAGTTCGCTGCCATTATTAAAAAAAATGTATGAATGGGCTTGGGCAGTAAGACCTGCTCAACCATTGTCAACCGGTGTTTGGTATAACGAACAACCTTCCATCAATGATTTTCAACTTAAAAATTCAGATGTAGTAACTTTTCATAACTATAGCGATACCATTGAATTAAAAAAAGCACTGGATACTTTAGTAAAATTGGGTCGACCTGTAATTTGCACTGAGTATATGGCGAGAACCAATAATAGTAAGTTTATTACCCATTTACCCATTTTTAAAAGATACCATGTAGCGGCTATTAATTGGGGCTTGGTGAGTGGAAGAAGTAATACAATTTTTCCATGGGGAAGTAAGCTAGGCTCGCCAGAACCAACTATTTGGTTTCATGATGTATTTAGAAAAGACGGAACTCCTTTTAACCAAGAAGAGGTAACATTTATAAAAAACATTACCTCTTCAAAGTAAATTAGAGAACTATTATTTTTTTATTGGCTGAGTGTTTACCTCCCAATGATCGGTTCTAAATAAATTTACAGGCAAGCCTTCTTTGTTAAATAAATTAGGCATTGCTGTATTGTTAAATGCAAAACGAACCGCTACGGGGCCTTTAACATTTTTATTAAAAACTACTACTGTGTTGCCTACAATTTTAGCTTGTGCAGGATAAAATATTTTATCCTCATTAGCTATTTCAAAAAAAGGAATTATCTCCCCTTTGGATATCAGTCCATTATTAGCATTATTAAACTGAATGCTAATTTTATCTTTGTCAATGGTATGTGATTGATAGGTTGGGCTTTGACAAGCAATGGTAGTAAAACCATAGGTTTGGTTTAAAGCCAAATCACTTAGTCTTTTAGCCACTTCTATTTTACGTGTTGGGTGAATATTGGTGGTATCTGGAATCAAATCTGTAATAACCACCATGCCTGTTTCCAGATGATTAGCCACTTTTGATTGAGCTTCTCTTAATAAGGCGCCTATATTATTATTACCATAAGTGAAGGGCGCTATTTGAACAAAATAGAATGGAAAATTTTTATTCCAATGATGTCTCCAAGCATCAATCATTCCTGTAAATAATTTTTCATAGGCATAATGAGTGCCTGTATTGCTTTCGCCCTGGTACCAAATAACACCAGCAATGGAATAATTGGTTAAAGGATAAATCATTGCATTGTAGGCTCTAGCCGTTTTGTGGGGCCACCAAGCTACTTCACCTAAAGAATCAGCACCTTTTTTTATTATAGCGTCATTGTTAATTACATATTCGGGGGTCCAAGTTTCAGCGGGGGTACCGCCCCAATTTGAATTGATTAATCCAATAGGACTATTCAAACTTTGGTTTAAATTTTTTCCGAAAAAATAACCAATGGCACTAAAGTGTTTCATTTCTTCTGGGCTACATACCATCCATTTTCCTTCTAGATTATCTTGTGGAAAATTTGAAGTTGATTTAGCAACATAGAAAAAACGAATAGACTTATTAGTAGCATTGGGTGCCTCCTCTAAGGTTTCTTTTAAACCTTGATCTCCAGACCATTCCATATTGCTTTGTCCGCCACATACCCAAACCTCTCCAATTAAAACATCTTCTAATACAATGGTATTGCTAGCGCTGATTGTAATTTGATAAGGGCCACCTGCAGCTGGGGTTTTAATGTTGACTACCCATTGCGCACCATTACTAGTAGTTGCTTCATAGGAATTATTATCCCAATTGGTTTTGATGGTCACTTTTTCGGAAGGAGCTGCCCAGCCCCATATTTTCACAGTAGATTTTTGTTGCAATACCATATGCGAACCAATGATATTGGGTAAACGAACCGCAGCGTTCATTTGCACCCAGCCAACCAGTAAAAGCACAATCATTATTGAATACTTTTTCATTTTTATTGTTTTAAGGTTAATGTATATTTTAAATTTTTAATTCCACCAATAAGTTAATTTAAATACCACTGCTCTATTTTTTACAAACACAGGACCAATGTAATAGTTGTCGGTATACACTATAAATAAATCAGAGACGGGTTTATAGCGCCATTGAAACCTGGTATTAAAGTTAATATTTTTTGTTTGTTCGTTATACTGGTAGAAGGCAGTAAAAAATAATTTATTCGTCATGGTAATATCAACTTTAGGACCAATTAAAAAGAAATTATTATTGCCCCATGGTTGTGGCAATTCAATATGATTATAAATAGCAGCTAAATCAAAGTTGACATAGGGCTGAATACGATAACCAATATTGCCTGTAATGCTCAGTAATTTACCATCGGCATAGTATCCCCCTTTTCTTGCAGATAGCAAATAAGTTAATCTATGTTGAGGTGCTGAAATCCAATCCACCCCAACAGTAGTCCATTGATGTTTGGTATTTGCTGCCAAGGTTTGCTTACCAATTCTAGTGGGATCAAAGGGGGCTAATAATTCTACATAGTCGTTTTGAATGACCGTAGAAAAAGTACTCTTGTCTCTGTAGGTAATTAAATAATTAAATAATTTAGTGTTATCTGTTAAATTAAATTTTGAATTATAATAATAAGTGGTGCTGAACTGAGGGCCATGGCTTAAGATAGAACCGCTTTTAGGAAAATACAAGCGCGTAATACTTGGCATAAACTTGATATAATTATTTCTTGGAATATAGCCTACTTCTGCATTGTAATTATTACCTACCACTTCGTGCTGCCAAGAAACAATCCATTTTCTACTACTGTATTGTAAATTACCTGCGTTTAAAAAATCTTTCCCTGATTGATTAGGCGTAAATGATTTTATTAAAATTGTTTTGCCTGACCAAGTATTATTTTTTGGAGCTAAATTGTATTCAAAACCAAAGTTTCTATTAAACGGGTTGCCTATTGTTTTAGCAATAGTGTTTTGTGTTGGGTAATCAAAAGCGGTTTTGTCGATATAAAATAATTCAATACTCGATTTTTTAAATAATTTTCTTTGCAAAGCAATGACTGAAAAATTTTGTGCTAAGAGACCTGTGCTTTTATCATCACTCGTTTTCATATCCATAATACCAATACGCCAATTTTTATCAATTCTTCCACTCATTCTAGCTCCAAAATCAATATTGGTATTTAAGCCAATTCTTCTAGAGAAAAACGGACGCACATTGTCAAAACCTAAATTAGAAAATAGATCGGCATTTTCTAAAAAAAATTGCCGCTTCTCTGGAAAAAATAATTCAAAGCGACTTAAATTACTTACCTGACGGTCCACTTCTACTTGAGAAAAATCTGGATTGACGGTTAAATCTAAATTCAAAGAAGAGCTCAAACTTATTTTGGCATCTAGACCATATGCACTTCTATTCACATAAGCTTGGTTAATTTTTGTACCATCATTAGTAGCAAATTCTTTTGAAACACTGGATTTAAAATAAGGAATGAGTGAAAAATTATTTTGATGTACTGGAAGAGGCGCGTCCCAAACTAGTGATCCAGTATAAGAAAGAGAAGCCGTAGGGAATTGCCTTGGTACAGGAGCCCAGCTCGACTTCTCTGTTGTTTTTAAATCATTTCTACTAAAATTCACTCCCCATTCTTGAACACCTTTTTTATACCTAATCGATTTAAAAGGAATGGCGGCCTCCCAAACATATTTTGAAGAGTCATTATAAATAGCAGAGGTCCATTTATTATCCCAGTTTAAATCTACAGAGCCTCCATCAAACATAGTACCATCCCATTGGGCACCCACTGCACTGGCACCAAAGGCAAATCCATTCGTTAAATCACCATAGGTATCCAAGAAGAAAATAAAGTTATCATTCTTTCCAAAGTTCCAATCTCTTTTTAAAGACTCTACCATATCTACTCCATCACCCACTTTTTTACAAATAGCAATGATGTATAGATTATTTCCATCGTAAGTCATTCTTACTTCGGTGGGCACTTTAGAAACACTGGTGTCCATGGGTAGCACCATTGGGAATTTATCGACCGATTGCGCCTTTAGCCAGGACTGCTCATTCATCACCCCATCTACTTTTATGGCATCCGTTGCTTTGTGAATAAAATATTTAATGTTAGCGTTCTTTTTTTGAGCTACTGTTTTTTGGGCTACAACGCAAAGGCTTAATAGACAAAGAATTCGAAGTAGTTTCAATTAGAATAGGTAAAAAATGATAAAATGACTTGACTGTAGTCAATTGAGAAATTAAATTTAATACTTTTTAAAGTATTAAATTAATCTTATCTTTAAGACAACTTAAAACTTATTATTATGTCATTTAATAGAAGAAAATTCATTTCCCTTACCGCACTTACTGCTGGAACACTAGGGGTTAGTAATCGTATTTTTGGCTCTAATGTGTATAATGCACACAATGATGCAAATTTACCCAAAGCCATACGTGATTTACAGCCAATGGTTAGTGGAATTATACCCATAACCGTTGCCGAAAGAAAAGAACGCATTGCCAAGGCGCAACGTTTAATGAGTCAAGAAAAAATGGATGCGATATTTATTGAAGGAACCGTTTCTTGTTATTATTTTACTGGAATGCGTTGGGGTCAAAGCGAAAGAACTTTTGGTGTGGTCATCCCTGCCAAAGGAGACATTGCCTATATCTGTCCTAAATTTGAAGAAGGCAGAGCAAGAGAATTAATACTTCCTGTATTTGGGGAAGAAGTACGTTGTTGGGAAGAACATGAAAGTCCTTATGCACTGATATTGGGCATTGTAAAAGACAGAGGGGTAGTTCATAATAGAATTGGCATGGAAGAAAGAGTTCGCTTTTTTATTGCTAATGGTGTAAAAAAATTAGCGACTGGATTTGATATAGTAGATGCTACGCCTATTACAGCAGGCTGTAGAGTCATAAAAAGTAAAGCGGAAATTGCGTTAATGCAAAAAGCAAGTGATGCCACTATAGATGCCTATAAAGCAGCTTTTACTACTATTCGTGTTGGTATGTCACAAACTGAATTAAGTAATAATATTTCGTCAGCTTTTAAAAAGCTTGGTTTTAATGGTGGTGCATCTGTTCAAGTGGGAAAATATTCTGCATTACCTCATGGAAGTATTACGCCACAAACTATTCGTGATGGAGATGTAGTGATGGTGGATGGTGGCACTAGTTGTGAAGGGTATGCTTCGGATATAACAAGAACCATAGTAATGGGAAAACCATCTAAACGTCAAATAGAGGTTTGGAATTTAGAGAAAAAAGCACAAGACGCAGCATTTGCTGCGATAAAAATTGGTGCTCCTTGCGAGCAAGTGGATGCAGCAGCAAGAGCAGTAATTGAAGAAGCAGGCTTTGGTAAAAATTATAATCTTCCTGGTTTACCTCATAGAACTGGCCATGGTATTGGATTGGAAGGACATGAGTGGACCAACTTTGTAAAAGAAAATAAAACGCCTATTGCAGTTGGAATGTGTTTCAGCAATGAACCTAACATTTCTATACCGGGTGAATTTGGAATAAGATTAGAAGATTGTGTTTACATTGCTGAAGATGGTGCACATTTCTTTTCAAAACAAAGTATTTCCATTGATCAACCTTTTGGTTAATTGATTCTATCAATGGTAAGCAAAACCGATGGTGTTGCTGGTCTTGATGGTGTTAACTGAGCGATGCTACCTGTGGCAATGCTATTACTATTTTTAATACTGTAATACAATTCTACATAATCATTGCTGCTCAGCTCTACATAATAAGAGCCTGTGAGCATATTTTTAATTCCACTTCCGGTAATGTTAAAATTGACATTGGTATTTAAATAAGCAGATCCATTGCGCCTAATCCAAACACTCGCTATATCTGCACCTACATCATTTTTCAATAGCTGTATTGCATACTTAACATTGTAAATACCAGCATGCAATACGGTAATTTTAGTAGGCGCTAAACTACTGTTGTTGCTTACTGTTATATTATTTGAAAAACCAATTATTGGAAATTTCAAAGCAGTGGCCGTGGATACCAAAGCGGGTTGTGCTGCAGTATCATAAAAACTACCATAATCATCTCTAATAGGCGCATAGCCCAAAGCAGTTGCTATATCTTTAGCAGTGACTTCTCCTATACTTATTTTTTTATTAATTCGATTACTAAGGGAGGCCGTATCCACTTTATTTAGTTTGCTATCTATTCTTGAACTCAAGAAACTGGTATCAGTTTTAGCAATCAATTTAATTCTATTGGATAAGCTTAGGGTGTCTGTACTATTAAGCTTTAAATTAATTCTGGCAGAAAGCTTTAAAGTATCCAAGGCGTTCAATTTTTTGTTAAGGGCCGTAGTTACCAAAGCACTTGTTGGCTTTAAGCTATCAGGGGTGTTGTCTATTTTATCAATGGATAATAAAGCTTTTAAATCTGAAAGATTATCCAACCCAGTACCACCTTGGCTTAGTCCAATAATTCCATTTATATTTTGAGCACCTACATTGTCAGCATAAAATGAAAAGGGTACGTAATTAATTTTTTGTGTACCCATATTAATAAAATTTAAATCTCCAAGGGTATCCACTTCAATTTGTAAATATTTTTCTGCTTTAGACCAATTGATATTTTCAAATGGGCCAAGGGTAACTGTTTTATTAGCTTCCAACTGGCCAACCACTATGGTAAATAAACCAAGTGCATTGGTAGTGATAGGCACAATTTCTTGGTACTCAATTTTAGTACTAGCTGTATCTACTTTTATGGAAACCCTTATGTTTAATAATTTATTGGGGATACTGGATCCGCTATTATTTCTGGCAATTGCTTGAAAATTTATTCCTTTATTACTTTGCGCTTGAATGGTAGACGATAAACACATTTTAAATAGGATGATTAAAATGCAGCAATATATTTTTTTCATCGATTTATACTTTAATTAATTTATACGTTTTCATATGGTAATATCTATTGCCCACAATATAATGGACCATTATAAAGTAAATTCCAGTATTTGCCGAAATAAATGGAATCTGCATTTTAAATTTCACGCCCGAAAATGGGCCTTTAAATTTTTGTTTTAATTGTCCAAAAGCATCAGTCACTTGAATACTTTCAATAAATACATTTAACTGGTTGCATAAAAGATTTAAATTATTGTTAACGGGATTGGGCCCTACTATTAAGTTCAAATCATTGATGGTGAAAGAAGAAATGGCATCACTACTATTAATAGTAGGTTGCAATAAACCGCCAGTTACAATCAATCCATTTTGATTTACCAAAGTATTGACGAAGGTGGTTTCTCCAAAACTCCAATAAAAACTAGTATTTTCTATCTGGATTTTGCCGCTATTGACATTGGCAAAAGGCATAAAAATAAATTGAGCTTGAACTATTTTTGAAATAAATAATACAATAAAAATTAAGATTGCTTTTTTCATTACGATATTTTTAAAAATGCATAAAGAGCTCAAATGTATTTTATAAAACTTTAAAAATTATGCCAGCTATGCTAGAAAACAATCGAAATCTTTCCATACTTATTCTATATAATTATACCAGTTTTAATAATGCGCTAAATCATACATTAAGCTAAGCTGCTGCTAGTCATTATTTTACAAATTGAGTTTTATTGAATAAAAAGATTTTAGACTAAGACCCCATTCTTTATCCATTTATTTTGTAACTTAAATTCAAATTAACAATATGAAAAAACACATGACTAAGCTAAGACAATTTTGTTTTTTGTCTTTTGCATTTTTAATCTGTATTCCAGTTTTTGCTCAAAAAAAATATACTGAAAAAGACATCGCACTAATGAAACAAAAATTAGTTTCCAGTGTTGCAGGCCATGCTAAAGATGTACAAGTAATGGTTGATCAAATTTTTAGTTATGGTGAATTGGGATTTCAAGAGTTTGAAACCTCCAATTTTTTAACGAGCGTATTAGAAAAAAATGGGTTTGCTGTTGAAAAAAATATTTCTAATGTACCTACTGCTTGGATGGCCAAATGGGGTTCAGGCTCGCCTGTTATTGCATTGGGTAGTGATATTGACTGTATCCCAAAAGCTTCACAAAAACCAGGTGTAGCTTACAAAGACCCAATAGTAGAAGGAGCTCCAGGACATGGAGAAGGACACAATTCTGGCCAAGCTGTTATAATTTATGCCGCCATTGCTATGAAAGAAATGATGGAGAAAGAACATATGCCAGGTACGATTGTGATTTGGCCCGGCGTTGCAGAAGAATTAGTAGCTACAAAAGCATGGTATGTAAGAGATGGGTATTTTAAAAATATTGATGCTTGCATATTTACACATGTGAGTGGAGATTTTGGTTCTAATTACGGCGATAATGGTGGCAATGGATTGGTGAGTGTTCGTTTTGATTTTAATGGAGATGCGGCACATGCTGCTGGTGCACCTTGGCGTGGCAAAAGTGCCTTAGATGGGGTTGAATTAATGGATATTGGTTGGAATTTTAAAAGGGAACATTTAAAACCAACCAATCGCTCTCATTATGTAGTGGTAGATGGTGGAGATCAACCTAATGTCGTTCCTAGTAAAGCAAGTGTGTGGTATTATTTTAGAGAAAGAACTTATGAGGATATAAAAGCCAATTATGAAACTGGCATTAAAATATCTGAAGGAGCTGCAATGATGACAGGAACAACAGTAACACATCAGGTTTTAGGTACCGCATGGCCAGGACATTTTAATAAACCTTTAGCGGAAGCCATGTATGCGAATATAAAAAAAGTGGGAATGCCTACCTGGGATGAAAAAGACATTCAAATGGCTAAGGCCGTTCAGGCATTGGTAGAAGCGCCCAAAAAAGACAATGAAGGCAAACCTATTGATGGATTAAAAACGGTTTTAGACACGCTAAAAGGATCTGTCGCATTTTCATGGGGTGGAGGTTCGGATGATATTGCAGACATTTCTTGGACAGTACCAACTATTGTATTAAGGTATCCTGCCAACATACCTGGAACCAAAGGACATCATTGGGCAGATGCGATAGCGATGGCTACGCCTATTGCACACAAGGGCTCTTTAGTAGGCGCAGAAGCGGCAGCAATGACTTTATTAGATTGCTTTACGAATCCAAAATTAATAGAAGAGGCGAAGTCCTATTTTACCAATGTGCAAACCAAAGATGTAAAATACATTCCATTTATTACAGCCAATGATCCGCCTGCGACTCATTTGAATAAAGAAATTATGGATAAATATAGAACACAAATGAAACCCTTTTATTATCAACCAGAAAAGTATGGTAGCTATTTAGAACAATTAGGTGTTAGTTATCCAACGGTGAAGAAACCTTAAAATATTTCAATAGGTATTTAATAAAAAGGTCCCCCCGATTAATCGGGGGGACCTTTTTTAATGAAGTAGATTATGCTATTTATTTATCACTATGCTTTTTTAGCTAATTTTTCAATAGCGTAAACTAATTTATCTAAATCTTGAATTCTTGTATACACATGTGGAGTGATTCTAACACAACTAATATTTCCCCAAACAATACCAACGGTATGTATTTTATAATCATTGAATAATGCGTTGTCTAATTCTCCAGGGGTCATACCATCAATACTCACTCCACAAATAGCACATGAGTAGGCGTCTTTAAGAGATGTTTTAATTTTTACTTTTGGAATATCTTTTACACGAGTAGCCCAATAATTTTTTAAATAACGGATACGTTCTTCCTTTCTCTTACTTCCAATGGCCATATGAAAATTAACTGCCTCTCCAATACCTTGTTCAATAGGAAAGCTTCTTGTACCAAGGGTTTCAAATTTTCTAATATCAGTTCCTTTTGGGTTGTCATTACAAACCAAAGGCCAAATTTTTTCAATATTTTCTTTTTTAATCCATAGCATTCCACTTCCTATTGGTGCGGATAAAAATTTATGTAAAGAGGTTCCAAAATAATCACAACCAAAATCAGGAATTTTGAAATCCATTAAACCAAAACTATGTGCCCCATCGACAATGGTTTCAATACCATGTTTTTTTGCAAGCGTGCATAATTTTTTTACAGGCATAATTTGTCCCACCCAATTGACCATATGGGTAATGTGAAATATTTTTGTATTGGGCGTGATGGCTTTTTCAAAAGCACTTACTATTTCTTCGTCATTTTCAATGGGGTATTGAAAATCAAGTTGTGTATACACCAATCCCTCTCTTGCCACTCTTTGTTTCCAAGCATTAATCATATTGGGATAATCTTGCTTGGTTCCAATCACTTCATCTCCCGCTTTTAAGTTTAATCCAAAGATCACTGTATTTAATGCCTCAGTTGAATTTCTATTAATGGCAATTTCCTCAGGATCACATCCTGCCAATTGTGCTAACTTATACCTTAATGGTTCTCTTCCTTGGTCTAAAATACGCCACATAAAATAGGAAGGACCTTCATTGGTCATCTTATTAAATCTGTCCACCGCTTCTTGCACCACTCTTGGACTTGGACTAACCCCCCCATTGTTTAAATTTACAAAAGCTGGATTTACGGTATACCCTTGCTGAATGACACTCCAATAATCTTCATCCATGGCTAAATCCTTGGCGGAGATTAATTTTCTTTGTTGGTTTAGGTGTTGAAATTCGGCAGCATGTGCTTGATTGAATAAGCTATTTGCTGAAAAAGCACCAGCCATTAGGCCAATGTGTTGTATAAAATTGCGTCTGTTTGCCATAAGTGTATATTGAATTACTAAGTTGGTTTAAAAACTGATCCTAGTAATAGTATTTAAATTTATCATTTCTAAATTTTAGGTAAGCTATATCCGTTGTGATAAGCTTTAGTAAAATATTCTTTATTGATGGCCTCATCGGTAAATAAATTTTTACTAGCATCCCAGTTTACTTTTTGTCCAGAACGATACGCAATATTTCCCATTTGCGCAACGGTAGCAATATGGGCACCTTCTTCAATTGGGCAATGTAAACTACCCGGTGTATTGTTTCTTATGGCATCTATAAAGTTTAACCAATGTAAATTCACTCCATTGTCTTCTTTTTTATGAAGTGGAATAGCTACTTTATTTTTAGCTTGTCTTTCTTCAATCACTTCCCATCCACCTCTATCTAAAATAAGGGTTCCATTGTTACCAATAAAAGCAATACCATGATCGCGACCATAAGAACCATTGTCAATACCCATTGCAGAATCCCATACCAAATTGAAGTTATCAAATTCGTATAAGGTAGTTAAGGTATCAGGGGTCTCTTCTGCTAATTCTGGATAAGCGAATTTACCTCCTAAAGCACTCACACTTTTTGGATTGCCCGCTTTCATTCCTTGAATTGCATAATCTAACAAATGCACACCCCAATCTGTCATCAATCCACCTGCATAATCCCAAAACCATCTAAAATGAAAATGGAAACGACTAGCATTGAATTCACGAGTGGGTGCCGGTCCTAACCAAGTGGTATAATCAACACCGGCTGGTGGTGCACTATTCGCTACCACTGGCTGAGGACGCATCCATCCTTGATAACACCAAACCTTAGTTGTACGAATATTTCCTAATTGTCCAGAATGCACCACTTCTAATGCATCTGTAAAATGTTTTTGACTTCTTTGCCATTGACCTACTTGTACGATACGGTTGTATCTGTTTTTAGCAGCAATCATTGTATTACACTCACCAATTGAATTACCGGCTGGCTTTTCTACATAAACATGTTTTCCTGCAGCACATGCATTAATCATTTGCAATGCATGCCAATGATCGGGAGTACCTACAATTACAATATCAATATCTTTACGATCTAAAATTTTACGATAGTCGCTATAGGTATCAATTTTTGTAACGCCGGGCTGCTTAATCAATAATTCAGCTTTTCTTTTGTTTAATACATTTTCATCAATATCACATAAGGCAACCACTTCTACATTTTTAACGGATAAGGCGCCTAAAGTATTCGCCCATCCCATTCCATTCACACCAATGGTGGCTACTCTTAAAGTATCGGTGTTGAAAATTTTACTACTAGCAAATAAGTTGGAAGTCACTAAAGCTCCGGAAGTTAACGCTGCATTTCTTAAAAAAATACGTCGGCTGTTCATAATAGTATTGTTTAGTTTATAAAATAATAAGCTATACTAAATATAATATTTTTTTCAGTAGTTTTAAAAAATATTACACCAACGCTAATAAGCCCCCAAAGTCCTATTAGCTATAGGATTATGAGAATAAATTAAAGTCTATAAAAATAGTAGACTTTAATTTAAATACCTTACCTTTGCTTTGTTATCAATAATCCTTTCTTCTTTACTATAAAAATATTGTCATGTGGCCGAGTGGCGAGGCAAGGGTCAGCAAAACCCTTAACGATGGTTCAAATCCATCTATGACAGCTCCTATGCAGGCAATCGTTAATCGGGGCGGTGTTTCTACACTGCCCTTTTTTTATTTATTATTTCTCTTGTATTGAAATCTGAATACAAAGGCAATAATTAACAACAAGGCGCAAATTTCAACTAATAATTTTTCAGGATCTATAAAATCTATGGGCCTATCTTTTAATAAGGGGTCCATTACGAGTCCATGCACAATAAATAAAAGTCCTGTGCCATAGGAAATGACATGTATATTTCTCCAAGTACGTGTTCCTATTTTATTTTTAATCACTTTCTGTGTTGTAATAATAACCACTAATAAAGCTAAAAATGAAATAACCCCAATCGTTACAAATAAAGCTTGATGCGGGGCGGTCCATGGTTGAATTAAATGTGTATAGGTAAATTTGGAGCTGGGATCCAATGGAATAATTAGAAAGTGCACCAAGACCAAGCCCAATGCGATATAGGCAGTGTAGTTGTGTACATCAATTAATTTAATGGCTTTAACTTTTGAAGGCAATCTTTGCCATAAAGCAGTTTTTTTATAGGAAGTACTAATTCCTATACCCATCATAATGTTAACAGTTAAAAGCACCATGGCTATTAAACCAATGCTTCCAGCAATATCTATTGTTTCCATAAATTATAGTATGTGATTGATTATTTTACCCTAAAGATACTGAACTCTGTTATGAATTCTTTTACCCTCTAAAGTCAAACAAATAATATAATAACAACATATATTATCTAAACTTAAAACTGCCTTATTAATGATATAGTTTAGTTAATATTCCTATCAATTGATGTTTTAACATTAAATAGCAACGATATTTGCTGCAAGTTTACCTTTCAATTATAATCGATGAAAACTATAGTATTTGCTTTTTTAACCTTATGGATCTCTACCACTACATTCGCTCAGGACTGGGGTCATAATTATACTCAAGCCACCGCTACTGCCCTAAAAGAACATAAACTTATTTTAGTCAATTTTTCTGGATCTGATTGGTGTGGCCCCTGTATTAAATTACATAAAGAAGTTTTTACATCGGATGTATTCATAAAAGTAGCCAATGAAAAATTGGTCTTATTGAATGCAGATTTTCCAAGATTGAAAAAAAATCAATTACCAGCAGCGCAACAAAAAATAAATGAATCCTTGGCGGATCAATTTAATAATAAAGGGGTTTTCCCTTTAACCGTATTAATTTCATCCGATGGTAAGGTTATAAAAAGTTGGGATGGATTTCCTTCTTCCATTGAAGCATTTAATAATGATTTACAACAAACCATTCAAGACAATCAATAAGCATGGCTACTTTGTCAATGTATAAAAAGGAAATGAAGTTGATGGGCAATCACTTTGAAATAACAGTGGTGGCTGAAGACGAAGGATGGGCCTATGAACAAATAGACAAAGGGGTAAAAGAAATACAAAGAATCGAACAATTACTTACTACGTTTTCAGAAAATAGCGAAACCAATTTAATTAATCACAGTGCAGGAATTGCTGCAGTGAAAGTGAGTACTGAAATAATTGAGCTTATACAAAGAGCTTTAAAAATCTCTTCTGTGACTCAAGGGGCATTTGACCTAACTTATGGGTCTGTAGATAAAAGCCTTTGGAATTTTGATACGACTATGACTTCTTTACCAAGCAAAGAGCTTGCCAAAAAAAGCGTTCGGTTGATTAATTATAAACATATCATTATCGATACAGAAAAATCGACAGTCTTTTTAAAAGAAAAGGGAATGCGCATTGGATTTGGAGGCATTGGCAAAGGATATGCTGCCGAAAATGCTAAAAGAATCATGCAAGAAGCTGGTGTTAAAAGTGGCGTGGTGAATGCTTCTGGTGATTTGACTACCTGGGGTAAACAAGCTAATGGCGAAAAATGGAACATAGGAATTGTACATCCCGAATTGGCTTCTGCTATTTTTTCATATATGAACATAAGTGAATTATCAGTTGCTACTTCGGGCAATTATGAAAAATTTATTATGATTGATGGCGAAAAATATTCACATACCATTAATCCTAGAACCGGTTTGCCTGTCAAAGGCATTAAAAGTGTTACCATTGTGTCTACCAATGCTGAAATTGCAGATGCTATGGCTACTCCAGTAATGATTATGGGCATCCATGCGGGTTTAGATATGATTAATCAAATAAAAGACATGGAAGCTATTATTATTGACGATGACAATCGTTTATATACTTCTGATAATATAAAGTTGACGAAATAATAAATTAAAAAGCTAAAAAATAAAATGAAAAAAAATTACTTATTTATTTCAGCAGTATGGATGCTAATATTTGCCAGTTCTTGTGAAACTGTAAAAGAGTATCAAAAAAATAGATTAAACGATTCTGAAATGGCATTGAATGCAAGAAGAGTTGAAAAAAACGAACTTAATTTCCAATCTTATAAAGAAGGCGCCTCAGGGGCCAATGGTGGAAAAACAGGGGGTGGTTGTGGTTGCAATTAATTTTGTTTATTGTTTTATTTAGTTTTTAATGAAAAAAATATCCCTCACTCTTATTGGCCTATATTTATTATTTCTACATGGGTTTTCTCAAGTAACGGAACATTACACTCAAGTTTTTAAATCGAAGCCATTAAAGTTGGAAGAGATTAATTTAGTTACAAGTTACTATTCTCAAACCGGAAGCCATTCGGCAGTAACTGGCGGGGGTAATGGTATTATTGGTACACAAGTATTAAATGGTTCAGAACAATTAACCGATTTTGCTAATATTTTGGAATTGAAATTAGTAGGTTACAGTGAAACCGGGATCAAACATACTATTCTTGCTGGTTTGGGTGTAGACCATCATACTGCTGCATCTCAAAGATGGATTTCAAGCACTGGGGCTTCATCGCCAGAAGGTACAAGAGTTTATCCTTCTATCAATTGGACTCAAGAAAATGAAGCAAAAGGAACTGAATTTGGATTCGGTTCTTATTATTCCCATGAATACAATTATAATTCATTTGCCCTAGATGGTCATTATGGTTTTAAAAATAAAACTGGTGGTGAATTTAGTGGAAAAGTGTCTGCGTATTTTGATCAAGTAAAATTAATTTATCCATCAGAACTAATTCCATTTACAACAGATGGAGTGACTCCTTATGAAGTAAATATTATAAAAACAAATGCTAGTAGAGGAGGAGCTAGTTATTATCCTTCAGGAGCTGATATTAAAACAAGTATACCCACATCTCCAAGGAATACCTATACAGGTTCTTTAACCTATTCTCAGGTCATCAACAAAAGTGCTCAGTTTTCCTTATTATTAGATATAGTTAAGCAAGATGGTTGGTTAGGTTTGCCTTTTCATAGAGTATTTTTTACCAATGGTAGTGAAAAAGTTGAAAATCTACCTCACACTAGGTTAAAAGTACCGATAGGGGCACGTTTTAATTATTTTATTGGCGATGATATTATCGTAAGGACCTATTACCGTTTTTACACCGACGACTGGGGATTGGTTTCTCATACAGCCAGCATTGAATTGCCTTATAAGTTTACGCCCTTTTTCTCCATTTCCCCTTTTTATAGGTTTTATACTCAAACGGCTACCAAGTATTTTGCACCTTTAGGAATGCACTCAACCCTTGACACTTATTTTACGAGTAATTACTCCTCTGCCGCTTTTAATAGTAATTATTTTGGGATTGGATTAAGATCGGCACCTCCAGGGGGGTTTTCAAATTCTTTTTTATCTGCTTTAGAGTTAAGGTACGGTCATTATGCTCAAAGTACCGACCTCAATTCCAACGTCATTTCATTGCATTTTACGCTTAAATAAGTAAAACTTAGTCAGTTGTAACCTTTTATATAGAATAGGCGAATTAGTCTTTGACGGGTTCGCCTATTTGTATTAAATTAGATCCTTCCAATCAGTATATCAAATTTAAAAATAGCTATTATGAAACAGATCATTTTACGCAGTTTATTTTTCTTTTTATTGCCTACCATTGTTATTGCACAAAAGAAAAAAGAAACTCCGAAACCAGTAACCACAGTAAACACGGTTAACGAAACCGAATATTATAAACCATTGTTATGGAGAAACCTGGGACCTACGAGAGGAGGTCGTTCCGTTACTTCCGTTGGTGTTGCTGGAAATAGCTATACCTATTATATGGGGACTACAGGTGGTGGAATATGGAAAACAGAAGACGCAGGCCAAACCTGGAATAATATTTCTGATGGTTATTTTAAAACAGGGTCAGTAGGCGCTGTTGCAGTTTCAGCTTCAGATCCAAATGTAGTATATGTGGGCATGGGAGAGCATGCTCCAAGAGGAGTGACCTCAAGTTATGGAGATGGTATTTATAAAAGTACAGATGCCGGAAAAACATGGAATCATTTAGGTTTGGAATTAACCAGACAAATAGCCAATATTCGTATTCATCCCACCAATCCAGATATTGTTTATGTAGCAGCGCAAGGGGCGATACATGGCGCAAGTCCTGAGAGAGGGGTGTACAAATCGGTGGATGGTGGAAAAACTTGGGCTAAAACTTTGTTTGTAGATGACAATTCAGGTTGTGTGGATTTAAGTATGGATATGAATAATCCTAGAATTTTATATGCAGCTATGTGGGATTATCGTCGTTTACCTTGGGAGGTAAAAAGTGGAGGTAAAGGAAGTGGCTTGTACAAAAGTACAGATGGTGGTGATACTTGGGAAAAAATTCAAAATGGCTTGCCTAAGGAATTAGGTAAAATGAGTGTATCTGTTTCGCAAGCCAATTCCAATAAGATTTATTTAGTAGTAGAGAGTGATACAGAAAAAGAACAAGGTGGTTTATTTGTTTCAGAGGATGCAGGAAAATCATGGAATAGAATTAGTAAGGACCATAGACTGGTTCAACGTGCCTGGTATTATATTGAAGCCATTGCAGATCCGGTAGATGAAAATACAGTGTATGTTTTAAATTCTCCAGCTATTAAAAGTACAGATGGTGGAAAAACTTGGCAAAGTTTTAGAGCACCTCATGGTGACTATCATCAATTGTGGATCAACCCAATGAATAATAAAAATATGATTGTTTCCAATGACGGAGGCGCTGCTATTTCTTTTAATGGCGGTAAAACATGGAGCTCTCAAAACAATCAACCTACCGCACAATTTTATAGAGTCAATGCTGATAATTTATTTCCATTTAATTTATATGCTGGTCAACAAGATAATACCAGTGTAAAAATTGCCAGTCAAACAACTTCAAGAGGAGGTATAACAGATCGTGATTGGACTTATAGTGCAGGGGGTGAGTCTGCATTTTTAGCATTTGATCCCAACGATCCAAGATATGTTTTAGGTGGATCTTATCAAGGTACTATTGGAGTATTAGATACAAAAATAAATGAACAAGTTAGCGTAATGGTGGCTCCAGTGCAATATCAAGCTTTGCAACCAAAAGATATGAAATATCGTTTCAATTGGAATGCTCCTATTGTTAGATCCGTGCATGAAGATGCTTATTACCATGCAGGCAATATTTTATTTAAAACAACCGACTTAGGAAAAACTTGGAAAGCGATTTCTCCAGATTTAACTACGCATGATACTTCAAAAATGGGAATCAGCGGTACCCCTTATACCAATGAAGGCGCAGGCGGTGAAAACTATTGCACCATCGCTTATGTGATGGAGTCTCCTCATGAGAAAGGAGTTATTTATACAGGAAGTGATGATGGGTTGGTTCATATCACTAAAGATGGAGGAGCTACATGGACCAATATTACACCCGATGGTGTAAAAGGGACATTGGTGAATTCTATAGAAGTTTCTCCATTTGAAAAAGGCACAGCGTATATCGCAGTAACAAAATATAAGTTTAATGATTTCACGCCATTGATGTATAAAACAACCGATTATGGAAAAACTTGGACCAAACTGGTTGATGGTATTCCTTATGGCGCTTTTGTACGAGTAATACGTGAAGACAATGCGGTTAAAGATTTATTGTATGCAGGAACTGAAACAGGGTTTTATATTTCATACAATGGCGGTGTCAATTGGAAGCAATTGCAATTAAATTTGCCTATTGTAGCTATTACGGATTTGAAATTGCATCATGATAAATTATTGGCGTCCACACAAGGACGTGCTTTTTGGATTTTAGATGATTTAGTACCGCTTAGAAAAGCTGCTTCTAATTTAAATAATGCTTTTACTTTATTGCCTGTTACGAATGTTTATAGATTAAGTGCAGGCAGTCCATTAGACAGACAATTTAGCGAAGACGAAAACCCTATTAAGATAAACACTACTATGGTGAATCCTGCAAGCGGTGCGGTTATTTATTATCATATACAAAACAAAGACTCCGTTAAAAAATTAACCATTGAAGTGTTGGATGCAGCTAATAATGTCATTCGAACTTATTATAATGAAAAGCCTAGCGCTGTAACTAGTAACAATAGTTTAAATGGAGATCCAAAAGTAGAAGTGAGATCGGGCTTAAATCGATTTGTATGGAGTTTAAATTACCCTAATTTACCTTCCATTGACAATGTATACATTGAAGGAAGTAGTGCAGGTCGTACCGTTGCACCAGGTGAATTTACGATCCGATTAAAAATCAATGATGCTGAACAAACTGCTAAATTTAAGGTCTTGGCTGATCCTAGAATTAATGCTACTGATGCGGACTATGCATTACAGGATCGTATGTTAAAATTAACTTCAGATGATGTAGAAGCGATACATGTATCGGTAGTGCAAATGCGTAAAGTGCAAGAGCAACTGAATCAATTTGTTAAAAGAGCAGAGGGTATAAAAGCAATGGAGGCATTGGTTAAGACTTCAAAAGAGTTAACAAAAAATATAAAAATTTGGGAAGAAAAGTTAATTCAACCCAAGTCTCAAAGCAATGACGATGTCATTAATTTTGTAAATAAATTAAGCGCTAATTTAATTTTCTTAAAAGGAGAAATGGATAACAATGTACCTTATATTACAGAAGGTGAATTGAAGCGTTATGATGAATTACACGGAGAATGGAAAATACTGGAGCAACAAAAATTAGACTTGGCTAACGCAATTAAAAATTTCAATGATGCTTGTAGAAAAGCCAATTGGGATTTTGTAGGGGTTGAAAATTAAAGCCATCAATTTGAACAATACCATTCGATGGGGAATGATTGGGTGCGGCAGTGTTACCGAAGTAAAAAGCGGCCCTGCCTTTAATAAGGTACCAGGATCTAAGCTAGTGGCTGTGATGCGCAGAGATGCACAAAAGGTAAAAGATTATGCTAGCAGACATCAGGTACCTTATTATTTTACGGATGCCAATGAATTAATTCAGCAACCAGAAGTAGACGCGGTATATATTGCAACACCACCGAAATACCATGAAGCGTATGCCCTAGCGGCCATGAAAGCTGGGAAACCAGTATATGTAGAAAAACCAATGGCTTTGGATGTTGATGCTTGTTTGCGCATGGAAGCATTTTCAAAACAAAGTGGTGTTAAAATGGTAGTAGCGCATTATCGTCGAGCATTGCCTTTATTTATAGAAGTAAAAAGATTAATTGAATCCAATGCCATTGGGAAAATTACTGGGGTTCGAATTGAAATGTTAAAACAACCAGGAAGTAATTTAAATCCAAATGACAATTGGAGAATAGATCCAAAGGTAGCTGGAGGAGGCTATTTTTATGATTTAGCACCACATCAATTAGACTTAGTGTTTTATTTCTTTGGTAAACCCATTACCTACGAAGGTGCATCAAGCAATCAAGCTGGCTTGTATGAAGCAGAGGATACTGTTACAGGCACGATGCTTTTAGAGAATGGGATACAATTTAAAGGGGACTGGTGTTTTTGTGTAGCCAAAGGGCAAGATAAAGATGTATTTGAAATTGTAGGGTCCGAAGGAAAAATTTCATTTCCTGTATTTGGTCACGATATTACTTTTGAGAAGGGCGGAGTAACTAAAATAATTCATTTTGATCCTCCTATGCACAATCAACAAAATTTAATTAGCCAAATTGTTCCTTATTTTTTGGGACAAGGGCCCAATCCTTGTAGTGCAGAAGATGCTTTACAATCTATGCGCGTAATGGAAAGTTTTGTATATGCCAATAATAAATAATTACGTTAAATAAAAAGCTATGACTAGATATTGTTTTGCAGTAGACTTGAAAGATGATCCGCAAATAATTGCAGCTTATGAGCAATACCATCAATCGGTATGGCCAGAAATTATTAAATCTATTAAAGATGCTGACATTACAGTTATGGATATTTATAGAGTAGCCAATCGTTTATTTATGATAATGGAAGTAGGGGCTGATTTTAGTTTTGAGAAAAAAGCAGCTATGGATGCTAATAATGAAATTGTAGTACAATGGGAGCAAATGTTATGGGATTACCAACAAGCACTGCCTACTGCAAAACCAGGAGAGAAATGGGTGCTAATGCAACAAATATTTTCACTTTAAAATTAGTGTGGCAGCTTTTCTTTAAAATAACCATAGGTCCAGGTACCCAATAATGCACTAGCTATGACAATACTTATAGAACCAATACCAGCGCCAATTTGAGCGAACAATGGACCAGGGCAGGCACCTGTCATAGCCCAACCCAAACCAAAAAGTAATCCACCATAAATATTTCCTTTCGTAAATGGTTTATTGGCAATAACGATGTTTTCTTTTTGTAAAGTTTTGATTTTAAATTTTTTGAGAAGTGCAACAGAAAGGGCACCTACAACTACGGCTGTTCCAATGACCCCATACATGTGAAAGCTTTGAAGTTTAAACATTTCTTGAATTCTAAACCAAGAAATAATTTCTGCTTTTACAAAAACAATTCCAAATACAATACCTACTATACTGTATTTAATTAAGCTAAGGGCGGTTTCTTTTTTTACCGAATCGTTGAGTGGTATTGATTTATCTGAATTAACTATCGCAGTATTATCTGACATCATTATTTTATTTTAATTGTAAAATATAAGGCATTATAAAATTGGTCATTATAAAACCTCCTATCATGAAACAAATCGTGGCTACTAAGGAAGGCCATTGTAAATTGCTTAAGCCCATGATAGAGTGACCCGAAGTACATCCATTGGCATATCTAGTACCAAATCCTACTAAAAATCCACCTATTACCATTAATATAAAACCTCTTACAGTAAATAAGGCTTCAACACTAAAAAGATCTTTAGGCAATAAGTTTTTAAAATCGGTGATGCCTTGTTTAGTTAATTCTTCTTGTAAAACAGGATTAATTTTTATCAATTCCGGATTGGTTAAATAATGGGTAGCAATAAATGCACCAAGGATAACGCCAACAATAAAAAATAGATTCCAAGATTCTTTTTTCCAATCGTATTTAAAAAAGCTAATATTGGCTGGGAAACAAGCTGCACATATATGGCGCAAATTGGAGGATATTCCAAAAGTTTTATTTCCAATAATTAATAAGGTGGGCACTGTAAGTCCAATTAGGGTTCCAGCTACATACCAGGGCCAAGGTGCAGAAATAGTTTGGATAAATTCGTTCATAGTAGTACCAATTTGTATAAGTCTACAAATATAGTAGATTACTATCATTTCCCCCAATAAGTTCTATTTGATTAAATTAGAAAAGAAAAATTGTTCAATAAGGATGAACAAGGACATGCCAAGCACAAATACGCCAAATCCTTTTTTTAGCTTAGCCCCATCCATTTTTTTATTTAAATAATTTCCAGTGATGATACCAAGGGTGGCTAGAACAATAATTTTATATAAAAATGACCAATCTACAGTCGTATGAAAAAGGTCACCGGTAAAGCCAACCAATGATTTAATACTTATGATAACCAAGGAGGAGGCAATTGCTTTTTTCATAGGTAATTTTGCTAAAATGACTAGGGCAGGAATAATCAAAAAACCACCACCTGCTCCAACGATACCGGTTAATAAACCTTCCACCAATCCTACAATCATTAAGGTAAATCCGTAAATAGGAATAACCCCTTCTTGTTCTTTTTTATTCTTTCCAAGAATCATAGATAAGGCGGATACCAACATGAGAATAGCAAAAAACAACATGATAAAATGGCTCTTGGTCACTAAAATATTTTTTCCAAAAGTCATTAGATCAGGAATGGCAGGGAGTAAATATTTTCTAGCTAAAAAAACACCAAAAATGGAAGGAATACCAAAAATAAAAAGTGTTTTAAAATCAACTAAGTTTTGTTTTAAGCGTGAGATCACCCCAGCAATACTACTTAAGCCAACAACACAAAGAGAATAGGTAGTGGCTAATAAAGGCTCTACCTGAAAAAGATACACCAATACGGGAACCGTTAAAATGGAACCACCACTCCCAATGAGTCCTAAAGAAATACCAATAAGTATAGCTGCGAGATAGCCTAGAAAATGCATTTAATTATTTTTTAACAAATCTCCGAAAACCGAGTTACAATTTAAGTACTAATTGTCACTTAAGGGCTTTTTATTAGGGGATCCAATTAGAAATTTATATTTTTCTATTAAAAGTGATTTTTGTCACGGTATTTGCTAATTTTATAAGGCAACTTTGAAAGGTTAATTGATCATTATGAAAGTAGAACAAATTTATACAGGATGTTTGGCTCAAGGGGCCTATTATATTATGAGTGATGGGGAAGTAGCTATTATTGACCCGCTCAGAGAAGTGCAACCTTATATCAATAAAGCGAATTTGGACAAAGCAAAGATTAAGTATGTTTTAGAGACACATTTTCACGCTGATTTTGTCTCGGGGCATATTGACCTTGCTAAAAAAACGGGTGCTCAAATTGTATATGGTCCCAATGCAGCCCCGGCTTTTGAATTTTATGCTGCCAAAGATGGGGAAGAAATTAGTTTGGGGAAAGTAAAAATAAAAGTGTTGCATACCCCAGGCCATACAATGGAAAGCACTTGTTATTTATTATTAGATGAGCAAGGCAAAGAAACCGCCTTATTTAGTGGCGACACTTTATTTATTGGAGACGTAGGACGCCCCGACTTGGCACAAAAAATAAAATCAGACCTTACTCAAGAAATTTTAGCAGGTTATTTATTTGATTCCTTGCAAAATAAAATAATGCCCTTGTCTGATTCGATTGTGATTTATCCAGCACATGGCGCAGGAAGTGCTTGTGGAAAAAAAATGAGTACAGAAACACAGGATACTTTAGGACATCAAAAACAAACCAATTATGCATTGGATCCTAAATTAAGTAAAGAAGAATTTGTTACAGCCGTATTAGATGGGCTGGTAGCGCCTCCTGGCTATTTTCCATTAAATGTAATGATGAATATTCAAGGCTATGAAAGTATTGATAAAGTGCTAGAAAGAGGACAACATGCACTTAGTGCTTCCGCTTTTGAAGTAGCAGCCAATGAAACCAATGCCTTAATTTTAGATACGCGCGATGCGCAAACTTTTGCCAAAGGATTTATTCCCAACTCAATCAATATTGGTATAGATGGAAGTTTTGCACCATGGGTAGGTGCGATGATACCAGATATCAAACAAAAAATTTTATTGGTTGCAGAGGAAGGAAGAGAATTGGAAATCATTACCAGGTTAGCGCGCGTTGGTTATGATTATACTATTGGTTTTTTAGAAGGTGGATTGGAAGGATGGATAAAAGCAGGTAAAGAATTAGATCATATTAGTTCTATAGATACGAAAGCGTTGGTTCAAATTAAATCTAATGATCCTTCCATTTCTATTTTAGATGTTAGAAAAGCCTCTGAATTTAATAGCGAGCATATTAAGGGAGTACAAAATGCGCCGCTAGATTTTATCAATGAAAGCATGGCCTCCATTGACAAAGAAAAAACTTACTATGTTCATTGTGCAGGTGGCTATCGTTCCATGATTTTTATATCCATCTTAAAAGCCAGAGGCTTCAACCACTTAATTGATATTAAAGGAGGGTTTAAAGAACTAAAAGAGTCCAAGCAATTTAAGATGACAGACTTCTCTATACCCACTAGTTTATTGTTATAAATCAAGCAGTTAGTAATATTTTTAAAATATACTTGTATTATAGCCATCCAGCGTCCATTGGGTGGCTATTTTTTATTAATTTAAGGTAGCCTAATGGGTCAATTAATCCACGTTAAGTGATTCCAATTCAAGCACTAATATAATTACATTTGATCTACCTTATTTAAAACTGCTCTATGAAAAAAACTGACTACTTCCACTTTATTTTATTTATTTTTTTAATGATTTCTTGTACTACAAAAAACACCTCTATAGGCAAATGGGAAGTGTATGGAGGTAGTAAAGAAAATGGGAGGTATTCTGGATTGACCGAAATTGATACTAATAATGTAATGCATTTAACCAAAGCCTGGGAATTTCATACAGGAGATACTGGTCAAAATACTCAGATGCAGTTTAATTCAATTGTGGTGAATGATTTATTGTATGCGGTATCCCCTACTTTAAAATTAATGGCGTTGAATGCAGGAACAGGGATAAAAAATTGGGTTTTTGATCCATTTGATATTAATAATAATGATTATAAAGGGGCTGGTTATTTTTCAATGAATGTTTGCAGAGGAGTTACCTATTACGCAGATGATAAAACAAAAAGATTATTTTATGGTGTAGGTTCTAATTTATATTGTATTGATGCCATCACAGGAAAGCCCATTCAAGAATTTGGCAATGCTGGAAAATTAGATTTACATAAAGACTTAGGCCGCGAAGTACAAGATTTATATATTGCTATGACCAGTCCTGGTATTATTTATAAAGACTTAATTATTCTTAGTACCAGAGTGGATGAAGGTGCCGCTGCTGCTCCTGGTTATATTAGAGCCTATGATGTGCACTCTGGTAAATTACGTTGGATATTTCATACCATTCCTCAACCTGGTGAAGCAGGTTATGAAAGCTGGGAAGATAAGGAAGCCTGGAAACATATTGGTGGTGCCAATGCCTGGTCCGGGTTTAGCATGGATGAAGCAAAGGGAATTGTTTATGCACCTATTGGTTCGGCCTCCTATGATTTTTATGGAGGTAAACGCTTAGGCGATAATCTATTTGCTAATTCTGTTTTAGCATTGGATGCGGCGACTGGAAAAAGAATTTGGCATTTTCAGACAGTACATCATGATGTTTGGGATAGAGACTTGCCAACGGCCCCTGCTTTAGTAACCATTACAAAAGACGGTAAGAAAATCGAAGCCATTGCACAACCTACTAAGTCAGGTTTTATATTTTTATTAGATAGAATTACAGGTAAGCCTATTTATCCAGTGGAAGAAAAGCCAGTACCCCATGAGTCTGAGTTAGCAGGAGAGAAATTATCTCCCACACAACCTTGGCCCAGTTTTATCGAGCCCTTTGCAAGGCAATCAATGACTGAAAAAGATTTGAATCATTTCATTCCTGATTCTTCTTATGAAGACATTAAAGCTAAATTGGCGAGTGTAAATTCTGGTTTTATATACAATCCTACTTCCAAAAAAGGAACCGTTATTTTTCCTGGATTTGATGGTGGTGCCGAATGGGGCGGACCTGCCTATGATCCAACCACTGGCGTATTGTATGTCAATGCCAATGAAATGCCATGGATATTAACGATGATTGAAAATAAAAATGAAGCGCCTAAAAAAGAGACTAATGAAATGGCCGGGAAAAGAATATACATGAACAATTGCGCTGCCTGTCATGGGTTAGAAAGAAAAGGGTCAGGCAATTATCCTACAATTATTGGAGCAGAAAAAAAATACACCACAACAAGTTTTAGTGAATTGTTGGCAAGTGGAAGAAGAATGATGCCCTCTTTTAAGCGACTAAAAAAAGAAGAAGTAGAGGCGCTTTCTACTTTTGTATTGGACATCAAGGAAAAGCAAAAACTGGCCTACACGCCGCCGATTAAAATGGAAGACCCTTATTGGAAAATGGCCTATACTTCTACTGGGTATAATAAATTTTTAACCAAAGAAGGTTATCCTGCTGTAACACCCCCTTGGGGAACACTGAATGCCATTAATTTAAATACTGGAAAAATTATATGGAAAGATACTTTAGGCGATTATCCAGAACTACTGGCCAAAGGCATTCATTCAGGAACAGAAAATTATGGAGGTCCGGTGGTCACTGCGGGTGGTGTTTTATTTATTGCAGCTACGAGAGATGGTAAGTTTAGGGCATTCAATAAAAACAATGGCAAGTTACTTTGGGAAACCACATTACCAGCACCGGGCTTTGCAACACCCACTGTATATAGCTATCAAGGAAAACAATATGTAGTCATAGCCTGTGGTGGAGGAAAGTTAGGCACTAAATCGGGAGATGCCTATATTGCTTATGCGCTTAATCAGTAGTCTAGTGTATTAATTTGAAAGTTTGGGAGGTAAATTATTGAGCATTCTAATTTTGATATGTATTCAAATTGTTATGTGTTCAAGTTTACAAAGCTGTCTAGTAGATTTATATTAATTTGCAGCCTTATTGAGCACCTTAATTTAAAATACTTATATGGAGGAACAAAAACTTAAAAAACAAGCTACTATTCGTAAAGTAGTTATTAGCGTTCTATTGATTGTGGCCCTTTATTTTGGAGGCAGAAAAGTAATTTTCTCCATTACACATGAAACGACCGATAATGCTCAAATTGAAACATCTATTGTGCCTGTGTTAACCAGAATTGGCGGCTATGTGAAAACAATTTCTATCAAAGATTATGATTCGGTGGGCCAAAACCAATTGGTGGCTGAAATTGATGATGCAGAATTACAAATGCAATTGGAAGAACAAAAAGCCGATTTACAACAATCATTTGCCGAAGTATCCAATGCCAAAGCACAATTAGAAAATGCTATTTTATCTTTAAAAAATAATAAAGGGGTTATTGATTTAAAAACAATCAAACAAAAAAAGACGACTACTGATTTATCTCGCGATCAAAATTTATTTAAAGAGCAAGCCATTACTAGAAAACAATTAGAGGAAACTGAATTTCAACTATCATCTGCCAATCAAGAACTAAGCAATGCACAAACTGAATTAGCCACAGCGAATAATAGAATTGCAGTTTTAAAAGAAAATGTAAATAGAGCCTTGGCTTTTATTGACATGAAAAAAACTAAAATCAAAGAGACTGAATTAAAATTATCTTATACTAAGATAACTACTCCAAGTGCTGGGAAGATTGGGAAAAAGAATATTAATATTGGACAGTTTGTTCAAGCGGGAACACCTTTATTTTCTATAGTGAACGACAGCAGTTATTGGATTGTCGCTAATTTTAAAGAAAGTCAATTAGAAAGCTTACAAGAGGGAAAAAAAGTAAATATCAGAGTAGATGCTTATCCAGACCTTGCTGTAGAAGGATCTATATTGAGTTTAAGTGATGCTACAGGAGCAAAATTTTCATTATTGCCTCCTGACAATTCTAGCGGAAATTTTATTAAAGTAACTCAAAGAATTCCTGTAAAAATCGCAATCAACAATCAAGCTGCCTTCAAAAATAAATTGAGAGCTGGAATGAGCGTATTTATCACCGTTGACAAATAGTTTTGAATGGCAGCGCTTAAGGGTTTAGCAAGAACCATCATTGTAATTACCACTGTATCAGCTGCCATTATGGAGTTGATAGATACTTCTATAGTAAATGTTGCCTTAAACGATATTTCTGGAAGTTTGGGTGTGAGTATTGAAGATGTAAGTTGGGTGATTACCTCCTATGCGATTGCCAATGTGATTATTATTCCACTTACTGGATTCTTAGCAGAATATTTTGGTCGTAAAAATTATTACATCGTATCGATGATTATTTTTACTGTGGCCTCTTATCTATGTGGCCAATCGGATAGTTTACTTGAATTAATTATTTGGCGATTTGTACAAGGTATTGGTGGCGGTGCATTATTATCTACTTCACAAGCTATTTTATTTGATGCCTTTGAACCCAAAGATAGACCCATGGCTGCAGGTTTATTTGGAATGGGTATTGTATTAGGACCTACATTGGGACCAACTTTAGGGGGTTGGATTATAGAACACAATAGTTGGCCTTTAATTTTTATGATTAATATTCCTATTGGAATTATTGCTACATTTTTATCCTTCACTTTCATAGATAAAAAAGTAGGGGAGGGCAAAGGGAAGGATGGGATTAAGATTGATTATACTGGTATCATGCTGCTCATGGCAGGTATTGGCTGTCTGCAATATGTATTAGAGAGAGGTGAATCAGAAGAATGGTTTAATAGTGAAACCATTCGTTACTGCTCTGGTATAGCAGTGATAGGATTGATATCTTTTGTATTGTATGAATTGAATATCAAGCAACCTGCCGTGAATTTACGGGTATTGAAAAATAGAAACTTAGCCTTTACTACTATTTTTACTTTTGTGGCAGGCTTTGGCTTGTTTACTTCAGTATTTGTATATCCAGTATTAGCACAAAGAATTATGGGCTATACTGCTTTTGAAACAGGCATTTCCTTATTACCTCCCACTTTAGCCGGAGTGATTATGATGCCTATTATTGGGAAATTAATGAGTAAGGGGGTATCGCCTATTCCTTTTGTTATTGTAGGCTTTACTTTGTTTTCTATTTATGCTTTTTATAGCGCGGCCATGCCATTAGATGCTGGCAAATGGGATTTTTTCTGGCCTTTATTAATTAGAGCTTTTGGAATTTCATTAAGTCAATTGCCCTTGATTAATCAAGCAGTAGTAGGTTTGGCTCCGAAAGATTATGCTGCAGGGATATCTCTAAATAATATGATACGTCAATTGGGCGGGGCCTTTGGAATTGCGATGGCGAATAATTATGTTGCAAGACAATATTTTGAACACCGTACCAATTTAATCGCTCACATACCCTCTGATGGACTCGCATGGCAGGAAAGGGTTACATCTGTGACACAAGGTATTGCTTCCAAAACAGGTGATTTGACAGGTGCAAAACAAACTGCCCTTAAAATGATTGATATGTCGGTGGATAGACAAGCCTATTATTTATCCTATTTAGATACGTTTAGGTTGGTAGGTATTTTCTTTGTGGTGGTTATTCCACTTGTATTTTTTCTTAGAACCAGTAAAAAAATGGACAAGGCTGCAGCAGAAGCTGCTTCCGAAGCACATTAAAAAATAGAGTTGTTACACTTTAAAGTAAACGAGTTATGAAAAAAATAATCTTATTGTTATTGACCATTGTTGTTTACAACAATACGTTTTCGCAAAATTTAATAAATAACGAACTTAAAAATTTATTAAATCAATCTTTGGTATATTTTCCAAAAGTAAAAGAGGTTCAACAATCTGTGCAATTGGCCGAAGATAAATTGGCCTTAACGGAATTAAATAAATATCCAGATCTTACTATTGATGCAAGCTATGCCTATGTGCAACCTAAAATTGAAGTAGCTTTTGGAGAGAACAAGCCATTTCAATTTTCACCAGAACATAATGTTTCAGGCGCCTTAAACGGATCTTATACTTTATTTGATTTTGGTCGATTACAATCGAGTATTGAAAAAGCCAAACTAGAATTACAAACCTCTAAACATGTTGCAGAGCAATTAAAACATAGTTTGTTTTTTCAAATAAGTCAATTGTATTATCAAATTATTTATGCAAAAAAAGCAATCGAGATTCAAAATCAAGTGATTCAGTTACTGACCGAAAATAAATCGGTGGTAGAAGTGCAATTAAAAAATGGCAATGCTATACAATTGGATCTGCTTACGATTCAATCTAAAATAGACAATGAAATTAATCGCAAGATAGATGTAGAAACTAATTTACAAAAACTTCTTAACTTATTAAAGTATGCGACTGGTGTTGGTACTATTCAAGAAGGTCAATTGGCCATTACACTTAAAAATTATACACTTGACGAAGCAATGCAAATGGCCATACTACACAATCCCAGTTTAGCCATTGCCAAAGACAAAGTAAGTGTAGCCAAGGCGGAAGTGGCCATCACAAAGTTAAATGAGCTTCCTTATGTTGGCTTAAAAGCAAGTGTAGGTTCGAGAAATGGTTATTTACCCAATATACAAGACCCAAGATTCAATTACAACGCAGGTATCGGGTTTTCGGTGCCTTTATTTAATGGTGGTAAAACAAAGCAACAAGTTAAAATTCATGAAAGAAGTGTTGCTTTAAATGAAACCAATGTTGTTTCCCAATTGCATGATTTTGAAAAAGACATTCAAGCAGCCATTATAGATATCAATAGCAATAATAGCAGAATAAAAAATGCAGCTTCTCAAATTGAGCAAGCTGCATTAGCACAAAAATTAAGTGTAAGTAAATTAAAAAATGGTACTACTACTCCTATTGAAATTACTTCTACTAATTCCGATTATCAAAGGGCCTTATTGAATCAATTACAATATCAATATCAACTTTGTAATGCGCAATTAGAGTTAATTAAATTGATGGGTGTTGAATTAGTCGATTAAAAATCGGCATAATCACGCGCACTCATTAATATAGTTTCATTTCTATTCACTGTTTTTAA
>CANHLZ010000005.1 GCA_947461595.1 Bacteroidota bacterium
TAAAACTTGCAGCAACTAGCAATAGCCCAAAAACAATTTTTTTATATTTCATAATATATCTTTTAAAATTTTTAGAATGTTACTTTTATGCTTACACCATAACGACGACTAGATGGACCTGTAATTGCTTCATATCCACGACCATTACCAACCCCTGTAGCAGAAGCTTCAGGATCAAAATGGACATATTTAGGAAAGTTAGGCGCAAGGTACCATAAATTGGTTCCTGATAAGCTCAATGATAAGGATCCAAAAGGAGTTGTTGTCAAATATTTTGCTGGCAAATTATAAGACAAAGCAGCTTCTCTAAGTTTTACAAAAGTAGCATCGTAGATAGCACTTTCATTGGGTGCACCGTTGGTGATACTATTACCATAAAATGCTTGAGAGGCAGAAATTTGAACATTATTAGGTTGTCCATTTTCAAATACTCCAGGAAGTATTAATGGTAAATAACGATCAAATTGAGTATCTCTTGTTACACCACGACCAATTAAGGCAGCAGCTGTACCAGAGTACATTTCTCCACCCACTGAATAATCCCATTGCATTTTAAAGCTAAAGGCTTTATAAGATACCGTGTTAATATTGGTTAAACGATATAAAGCATTTGGATCGCCAATTACTTTAATATCGCTACTAGCGATGTAGTTTCCATCAGCACCCACCAATCGAGTTCCATTGGCATCTTTTTCAAAATAGTCTGCCACAATTACACCATAAGGTTGGCCATTTTCAGCAAAAGTACCTTGGTTAGAATAACCGGATATATTAATACGAGTAATATCAGAAGGTATACCTGAAACCATACTTCTATTAAGTGTATAAAGAACATCTGTATGCCATCTCCAATTTTTGCTTTTAATTACATCATAACCCAAAGCCATCTCAATACCTTTGTTTTCTACATTACCAGCATTTATTTGAGTAGATGTAAAACCTGTAGATGGATCTAAGTCACGTCTTAAGATTTGATCATTCGCCACTTTTTGATAGAAAGTCAAATCTAAACTTAAGCGACTATTAAAGAACTTACCCTCCACACCAATTTCTTTCTCATTCAATAACTCTGGCTTTAAATTAGGATTAGGTAAGAAACTAGATAATGAATTATAATTAACATTGGTTCCACCTGCAGTGGTAAATATCTTAGTTCCAATAACCAACGCATTACGAGTTGAATAAGGATCAGGGAAATTCGCACTCGTTGAATAACCAACTCTTAATTTTAAGTAGTTGATGTATTTATTATTTTTCAAAGCTTCAATGGCTGAAGTAGGAATGTAAGACAAACTAGCAGAAGGATAAAAGATGCTTCTATTAGCAGATTCTACAGTTGAAGCCCAGCTATTACGACCACCAATGGTTAAATAAGAATAGTCTTTATATCCAACAGTACCTTGAGCAAAAATACCCAAACTTAAGTTAGAGCTTTTGTAGTTTATTTCTCCGCCATCTTCACCAGTTGTAAGGTGAGAAACGAAGTTATTATGACTCATTAATCCATATACTAATTGTTCTGTACTTCTTAAACCATTTTGAGAGAAATCACGACTTCTTGAATTAGCTCCCGCATCCACATTCACTGTGAAATCTTCGTTTAATCTTTTGTCATAATTTAAAATCACACTATGGTCCCAAATCATATTAGAAGCTGTACTTGTACGCAACACCCCTAATGGTTGGTAAACCCCTCCTTTATTAGAAGAGTAGAAGTTAAACTCAGAGTATCCGTCAAAACCAGTTCTGTAGGTTAAATTTAAACCTTTAAGAATTTCATATTTTGCTGATACTTGACCATAAGTTCTGTTGGTTTTATCTCCAGTAAATGTATTGTACAAATTCCAACGAGGATTTTGCATACCATTATCATTTCTATAGTAGATAGAACCATGTGTAGAAGGTAATTCATAAGGTAAACCCATTAAATCCATAGATGTTGGTGTAAACATTGTATTACCAAATACAGAAGCATTTGTCGGGTTATTACCGTAACCATCTGCAGTAGGAGGAGAAACTTGGTCTGTAATAGCAAAATTCACAGTACCGCTTACTGTAATTTTATTGGTTAATCTTGCATTACCTCCCATTCCAAATACATTCTTAGTAAGGCCGTTACCTATTACATAACCTTTATCATCCGTATAACTATAACTTACATTGTAATTAGCGTTGTCAGTAGAACCCGCTAAGTTAATAGAGGTATTGTTCATAGATCCTTTTCTGAAAAATTCAGGTACACTATTATAATAGTGTACATAGTAAGGGGCAGCCTTATATTCAGGATACTCAACATTCCAAGGGGATCTATCATAAGGATGTTTTACAACTTGATTCTGCATCAAACCTCCCCAGTTACTAAAAAACGCAATACCCACTGAGTTATCAAAACCACCACCATACATTGTATTGTATTCTGGTAATATTGCTTGAGTAGTAAACATAGACTGAGAAACAGTCACTTCTGTTTTCTTCTTTATTTTTTGAGTAGAACCATTCTTAGTAGTAATTAAGATTACACCATTACGACCTGCCTCACCATAAAGTGTAGTCGCACTCAAACCTTTTAATACGTTTAAGTTTTCAATAGTGTTAGGATCTAAATCTAAGAAACGGCTTGGTGTTTGGTTACCAAAAGTAAAATTAGAAGTAGCATTAGTACTTGCATCAAAAGGAACTCCATCCACAATAAACAATGGTTGAGAACCTCCTGTGATGGTACTGATACCTCTAATATTAATATTTGTACCAGATCCACTAAGACCACTTGTACTTAAGATATTTAAACCCGGTGCTTTACCGCTTAATATTCTAGCAACATCTGTTTCGGCACTTAACTCTAATTGTTCTTTACCTACAGAAGATACAGCGTATCCTAAGGCCTTTTTTTCACGCTTGATACCAAGTGCTGTTACAACCACCTCACCTAATTCCTGGCTAAGATTTTTTAATGAAAAGTTAGTTACCGATTTTGCAGGTGCTTCTAGTTTTTGAAATCCTACGCTCGAAACTTGCAAAATTGCACCACTTTTAACACTGATCTTGTACACACCATTTGCGTCAGTTAGTGTTTTGTTTTTTGTAGAACCTTTCTCTGATACGAGTGCGCCTTCAACAGCAGCTCCCTTGTCGTCTGACACTTTTCCAGTTACAGTTGCGTTTTGTGCAATTGCAGCTTTAAAAGAGAAAAATGCAACAAACAAACACCATAGTAGTTTTTTTCTCATGTTGTTGTTTTAAGTTTAATGTTATGAAAACCTAAGACCAAAAGGACTTAAGATTTTCAAATTTATTAAACAAATGTTAAAATGAAAAATTTTTTTTACCACTTTGTACGGTTTTATTAAACATAAACATTAAAAATTATATAAATTTATATATATTATATAATTATTTTATATATAATAAACATTAATTAAACATATTAAGGTTAAAAAAATATAAATGTATAATTTATTATAAATAAATAAATTACGATTAATACTCAAATTTAAATATCCAATCTCATTATATTTACACCATGAGCAAGTCTAAATCGGCTTTTTTTTGCAATAACTGCGGTTATGAATCCACCAAATGGGTGGGCAAATGCCCTTCCTGTAATGAGTGGAATACGTTTACCGAAGAACTCATTGATAGTGGCAAAGAAAAATTAGATAGTTGGGAAGGTTACCACAATAACCAAAAAGGTACCCAGGTTATTTCCATCAACGAAGTAAACAGTTTAACAGAGAAAAGAATTGACAGTTCTGACCCTGAATTAAATCGTGTTTTAGGCGGAGGAATTGTACTTGGTTCTATCGTACTTGTAGCAGGCGAACCTGGCATAGGAAAAAGTACTTTATTCTTGCAACAAGGGTTGATGATGAAAGATCAAATTGTTTTGTACATCAGTGGAGAAGAAAGTATTCAACAAATAAAAATGCGCGCCGATAGATTAAATTTGAAAAACGAAAACTTTTTCTTACTTACGGAAACGCATACTGGGCCTATATTTAAAGCCATCAAAAAATTAAAACCCACCGTAGTCATTGTCGATTCTATACAAACATTGGAATCCAATTTAATTGAAGCGGCTGCTGGAAGTGTTTCTCAAATAAAACAAACTGCTTCTGAATTTCAACGCTTTGCTAAAGAAACAGGCACCCCTGTTTTTTTAATTGGACACATCACCAAAGAAGGAACGATTGCTGGTCCAAAAATTTTAGAACACATGGTGGATACGGTGTTGCAATTTGAAGGAGATCGTCATTATGCTTATCGTATGTTAAGGACCTTGAAAAATCGTTTTGGAGGCACCAGCGAATTGGGAATATACGAAATGACTGGAGAAGGTATGAAAGTGGTTACCAATCCTTCTGCCTTCTTAATCGCTCAAAGAAATGAATCCCTTAGTGGTAGCACCATTGCCGCTTCCATGGAAGGAATGCGTCCCTTACTAATTGAAGTTCAAGCACTTGTAACACAAAGCGTGTACGGCACCCCACAAAGAACCGTTACTGGTTTTGATTTAAGACGCTTACAATTACTATTAGCTGTACTAGAAAAACGAGGTGGTTTTGCCTTTGGTATGAAAGATGTTTTTGTAAATATTGCAGGGGGCTTAAAAATCGAAGACCCTTCCTTGGACTTGGCAATTATATTATCCTTGCTTTCTTCTTATGAAGACATACCATTGCCACAAGGGATTTGTTTTGCTGGCGAAGTGGGATTGAATGGAGAAATTAGAGCCGTCAATAGAATTCAACAGAGAATTGCAGAAGCAGAAAAATTAGGATTCGAAAAAATATATATCGCAGGATTTAATAGCAAGGGACTGGACACCAAAAAAAATAACATTGAAATTGTAGCTATTGAAAGAGTGGATGAAGCGTATCAATTATTTTTCTAGTGCTGCTTTTTATTTACAATAAAGCAGTAGATTATACGCGGGCTTTTTTACATTTATTTTATCCGCATATTTGCTTAGAATGTGGTTCAGAGCAGCTTTCAAGTCATTCAGCTTTATGCACCGTCTGCGAAAATAATTTACCCTATACCAATTTTTTTACGATTGAAAATAATGTCATCGAAAAAGTTTTCTGGGGAAGATGTAAAATAAATGCAGCGGGTGCCGGTTTATTTTTTTCTAAAGATAGTATTGTGCAAATTTTAATTTTTGAATTAAAATACAAGCAAAATAAAAAAGCAGGTTGGTTCTTAGGTAGAATTATTGGTAGCTCCATTCAACAATTGAACCGTTTTAAAAAAATTGATCTGCTCATTCCTATTCCTATTTCTAGGAGAAAAGAAAGACAAAGAGGTTTTAATCAATCTATTATTATTTGTGAGGGCATACAAGAAATTTTACCTGCTTTAAAAATAGCTACCGTTTTAAAAAAGCCCAAATCCACCCGCAGCCAAACCTTTAAAGGAAGGTTGCAAAGAAGTAAACCATTAGCGCATTTATTTGAACTGACAGACCCCATTTCGCTTCAGGGAGCTAGCATTCTTCTTGTTGACGACGTTATTACCACCGGGGCAACCATTGAAGCAGCTTGTCATTGCCTTTGGTTGGGCCAACCCCAATCAGTGTCCTTGGCCGCTGCCGCTTATACACTCTAGTCAACTTTTTAAAGGATAATTTGTTATTTTTAAAACTCAAAACCTACTTATGAAATTTATTTTAAGCATTTTATTAATGGCCTTTAGCTTTAGCTTATCAGCTCAAAGCATTCATACTTTTAATGTAAAAAGTATCGATGGTAGTACAATGAATTTAGCCAAGTATAAGGGCAAAAAAATACTCATTGTAAATACAGCATCTAAATGTGGCTATACACCACAATACGAAGCTTTGGAAAAAGTATATGAGCAATACAAAGACAAATTAGTAATTGTTGGATTCCCTTGTAATCAGTTTGGTGGACAAGAACCAGGTAGTAATGAAGACATTGTTGCCTTTTGTAAAAAAAATTATGGCGTCACTTTCCCATTGGCTGATAAGATAGATGTAAAAGGCGATAACACTGCCCCTATTTATCAATGGCTAACTCAAAAAGCAAAAAATGGCGTATTAGATGCAAGCATTGCTTGGAATTTTAATAAATTTTTAATTGACGAAAATGGCAAAATGATTGCTTATTTTCCTAGCAATGTAAAACCAGACAGTGAGACTATTTTGTCTTATTTGAAATAATTTTACAGGCCCCCTTTCATCAACTATCCATTATCTTCGTTGCATGTTATTAAGTGAAGTAATTGGACAAGAACCTTTAAAAAAACAATTGGTTCAAATGGTACAACAACAAAGGCTAAGTCATGCCTTATTGTTTGTTGGGCCAGAAGGCTCAGGAGCGTTGCCTTTGGCCATTGCTTTTGCGCAATACATTGTCAGCATCCCTAATCCAAATAAATCAGACGCAGCCGATTTATTTGGAGCCGCCGCCGATGTTGCTACCCCAGTAAAAAAATATAGCCCCGATGAAATTGCTGCCCTACCTGCTTATCACAGAGCGAGCAGTTTAATGCACCCCGATTTGCATTTTTCATTTCCTTCCATTACAGAAAAGCCAGGACAAAAAAATATTAGCGCCAATTTTATAGAAGAGTGGAGAGAGTTTATAAATATCTATCCTTACGGAAATGCTTTTGATTGGCTTCAATTTATTAAAGCCGAAAATAAGCAAGGGAATATTAGTGCCGACGAATGTGCAGAAATTATTAAAAAACTTTCTTTTAAAAGTTTCGAAAGCGCGTATAAAGTTTTAGTACTTTGGATGCCAGAATATTTAGGCAAAGAAGGAAATAAATTATTAAAATTAATTGAAGAGCCTCCAGACAATACTATTTTTTTATTAGTCGCCGCCAGTGAAGAAAATATTTTACCCACCATTTTAAGTAGATGTCAATTTATAAAAGTGCCCCGACTTTCCAAAGAAGCCATTGAGCAAGCTTTGATTTCAAAAGGAAAAATAGAGCCTGAAAAAGCAGGTCAAATAGCCTCCATGTCCGATGGAAATTATCGAGAAGCTTTACACTTATTACAACATAGCGATGCCGACTTCTTAACTCAAATTAGAGAATGGCTCAATGCCATTCTAAAAAATGGTCCCGTTGCGCAGATGAAGTGGGTCGATGACATGAGCAAAATGGGGAGGGAGCCTCAAAAGCAGTTTTTGAAGTATTTTAACCATTTACTAGAACAAAGTATCCGTTTAAAAGTATTGGGTAATGACCTTCCAATGGACCCTGCTTTAAAGGATTTTGCCTTAAGGATCAATAAGATTGCGGGAGTGGGGCAAATGGAGGCCATTGTACAGGAAATAGACAAAGCCACCTATTATATTGAGCGCAATGCCAACGCAAAAATGCTATTTATGGCCTTGGGCATCAAGTTCTATCATATCATTCAGAACAAAACCTTAATTTTGACAGAAGCATAGGTCGTGAAATGGAAAGAGAAGCTTAGCACCCATGCATGGTATTTTAATCATTAACAGTAGAATTTAGAATATATGGGATGTGGATCATGTGGAACAGGAACGCCTAACGGCTGTAAAAGCAATGGGGGTTGTAGTACTGGTGGCTGTAACAGACTAAACGTACATGATTGGCTTCGTGACCTGCCAATGGATGATGCAGCTACTCAATGCAAAGTAGTGGAGGTTAGTTTTAAACAAGGCAGTCGAAAAGAATTTTTCAAAAACACCACTTTACAAAACTTTGAGAAAGGCGACTATGTCACTGTGGAAGGTGTCAATGGATTTGACCTGGGCGAAATTGCCTTAACAGGCGAGTTAGTTAGATTACAATTAAAGAAAAGAGGGACGGATGAATTTAGTCCTGAGATGAAAAAAATTCTAAGACCTAGCAACGAAAGAGATTTAGAAACTTATCATATCAGTAAGAGTAGAGAAGCGGCCATGTTGGCTAGGAGCCGTGCCGCAGCCAGAGACCTTAGATTGGAGATGAAATTAAGTGAGGTGGAATTGCAAGCCGATGGTAAAAAAGGAACTTTCTTTTACACGGCAGATGACCGTATCGATTTTAGAGAATTAATCAGAACATTTGCGGGTGAGTTTAAAGTGAAAGTAGAGATGCGTCAAATTGGAATAAGACAAGAAGCTGCAAAAGTAGGTGGCATAGGTAGTTGTGGTAGAGAATTATGTTGTAGTACTTGGTTGCACGATTTTAAAAGCGTCAACACCACAGCAGCACGTTATCAAAATTTATCCATCAATCAAACCAAATTAAGTGGCCAATGTGGTCGTTTAAAATGTTGTTTGAATTTTGAATTAGATACTTATTTAGATGCATTGCAGGCTTTCCCTGATTATGCCGATACTTTACAAACAGTGATGGGTCAAGCATTTTTAATTAAGAAAGATATTTTCAAAAATTTAATGTGGTACACTTTGCCTAATAACACAAAGCATTTCCCATTAACCATTGACCGTGTGGTAGAAATAAAACAATTAAACAAACAAGGTATTGCTGTTGAAGAATTACAAGCCATTGAGTTAATTGGTGGTAAACCAAAAGAAGTAGAACCTTCCTTTGTGGATGTAGTAGGTCAAATAAGCTTAAGAACATTAGAGAAAAATGATCGTCGTCGTAGAGATCAACAAAGAAATAACAACGATCGTAGACCCAACTTCAACGATAGGAATAATGATAGAGGTCAAGATCGCAACAACAATGCATCAGCAGGGCCTAGCAATAGACCGAATAATGGGCCGAATAACAATAGACCCAATAGCCATTTCAACAGACCTAATCAAGGAGGCAACGGGCCAAGACCCAATATCAATAAAGGTCCAAGGCCTAATAATGGTCCTTCAAGACCCAATCAAGGTCCTTCTAATGCAACCTCCAATAATGAGCCAGCTTAATTAAAAAGCATTCACTATTTTTTAGCTTTTTTTAATTTAATCAGCACCAAGCCATTTTTGTATTTAATTCCAAATTTTGCAACCGCATCTGGGCCTTTAAATACATTCATAGATTCAATCAAATTAGTATTTATTTTTATTACTTGATCGTATGGCATTTCTACACTATCTACTAAATAAGTACTTATACTCGGGTCATTTTTTGGTGTTTTGGCCTGTTGAGGTTCTTGTGCATTAAGTACCAAAATAGTCATCATCCCGATGGCTAAAATAAATGTCTTTTTCATTACTTATTTTTTTATTGTTTAAACATATAATTTTTCTAACTCCCTATTGGTAAAGTCCATTAATTTTTTTACATAATTAGGTGAGAAATTAAATTCAATCCCTGCTGCCTCATACAAAGCGGGCAATGTTTTTGTACCGCCTAAACTTAATGCAGTCATGTAATTTTCTATAGCACTAGTTGGATTATTTTGATATTGCATCCACATGCCTATAGCCCCTAATTGTGCAATGCCGTATTCAATATAATAAAAAGGCACTTCAAATAAATGTAATTGTCTTTGCCAAGAAATAGCTCTAAAAGCATCTAAGCCTATATAATCAATACTATCCGTAGAAAATTCTTTGGTGATGGCATTCCAAGTGTTTGTTCTTTCTTGAATACTGTGATTTGGATTTTCATACACCCAATGTTGAAATTTATCTATAATAGCTATCCAAGGGAAAATAGTAATCGTACGTTCTAGCTGATGTTCTTTGGCTCGGTTTAAATCTGCCTCCTTATCAAAAAAAGATTGCCAATGATTCATGGTGAACAATTCCATAGACATACTTGCTACTTCGGCAATTTCCATAGGGTATTCTTTAAAACCACTTAGTGATAACGGATGCGCTAAAAAAGAATGTATGGCGTGTCCGCCTTCATGCACCATGGTGGTGACATCCCCCATTTGCCCTGCTGCATTCATGAAAATAAATGGTGCCCCCGATTCCGCCAATGGACAATTGTATCCGCCAGGCGCTTTTCCTTTTCTGCTTTCTAAATCAAAATGTTTTAGCTCATTCATTTTTTTCAAGCAGTCGGCAAAAAAAGGATTGAGTTGTTCGAAACAAGTCACCGACTTTTCAAACAAATCTTTGCCATCGGTAAATGGCCTCAATGGCTGAGTGCCTGCAGGTTCTGCTTCTGTATCCCATGGCTTTAAGGTAGTTAAACCTAATTTCTTTTTTTTACGCGCATAAATTTTATCAATCAATGGTAGTACATGTAACTTAATGGCTTCGTGAAACTGAAAACAATCTTCTTTCGAATAATCAAACCTACCCAATTCCACAAACTTGTAATCTCTATAATTGGCAAAGCCTGCATTCAATGCTATTTGATTTCTTTTTTGTACCAAGCTGGTAAATAAATCATGTAGACTATCTTGATCTTGCAATCGACGCTCACACACTTTGCGATACACTTCTTCTCTCACTCCCCTGTCAGCATCTTCCAAAAATTGAGCCGCTTGTTGTAAAGTATATTCTTGCTCTCTAAAACTAATAGTCATCTTTCCTGCAATGGTTCCATACTGTTGTTGTAGCACACTTAATTCTGCCTGTATAGGAATATTTTCATCTCTAAAAAGTTCTATGTTTTTTTTAACCGACCTTAAATAAGTAAAATACAATTCTTGATTAAGCTCTTTGGTAAAGGGGCAGTTAATTAATTTTTTATTGAGCGAGTCGGCATAAGGTTGCATTTTGGGTTGAATTTCCATGCAGAAATAATTAAATGCTTCTTCTAATGATTTATCGGTGGTGTCACAGGTCATTTTTATTTGTCTCCAGCAGGCATCTTCACTTATAAAGGCCTCCAATTCACTCAAATCCAAAAGCCATTTTTCAAGTGTTTCCACCTGGGTAATAGGCCTTTCCAATAACTCTTTAAAAAAGGACTCGATACTGGCCCAATCCGTTAAAACATAGTCTTGAGGTAAGTAATGATGGGGCAATTTTTGAATGTCGGCCGTTCTTGGCATAAGATGAAATTTTAAGAGGCAAATTTACTACTTTTACACACTTCAAAAGCGATTAAAGTGTCCGATACCATTCACTTACTTCCAGACCACATTGCCAATCAAATTGCTGCCGGGGAGGTCATTCAAAGACCTGCCAGTGCAGTGAAGGAATTATTGGAAAATGCAGTAGATGCAGGTGCCACTGAAATTCGTTTATTGGTGAACGATTCAGGCAAAGCCTTAATTCAAGTCATTGACAATGGGAAAGGCATGAGTCCAAAAGATGCACAAAATGCATTTGCCCGTCATGCTACGAGTAAAATAACCACCATAGAAGATTTATTTCAGATTAGGACAATGGGATTTCGTGGTGAAGCTTTGGCTTCAATTGCAGCTGTAGCACAAGTAAGTTTAAAAACCCGAAGAGCCGAAGATGAATTAGGTACCAGTGTAGAAATTGAAAATAGCAAGGTGACCGAAACCAGTTCAGTGTCCTGTGCCGTAGGTACTACGATTAGTATGAAAAATTTATTTTTCAATGTGCCTGCTCGTCGAAATTTTTTAAAAAGCAATAGTGCCGAATTTAAACATATCATTGAAGAGTTTACTAGAGTTGCATTGGCTTTTCCTGAAGTTCAGTTTAGTTTGACCAGCAATGGACAAGATGTGTATCATTGGGAAGGCGGTAGTTTTAAACAAAGGGCCATTCAGGTTTTGGGCAATAGTTATCAAACAAAATTAGTGACCGTAGGTGAGCAAACAGATTACTTGACCATTACCGGCTTTGTAGGAAAACCTGAGACCGCTAAAAAAACAAGAAGCGACCAATATTTTTTTGTAAACCGTCGCTATATTAAGAGCGCTTATTTACATCATGCAGTGGCCAACGCTTTTGATGGTTTAATTGCCAAAGAAAATTTTCCTAGTTATCTTTTATACATTGATGTGGATCCCACGCAGGTAGATATCAATGTGCATCCCACCAAACAAGAAATTAAATTCGAGGACGATAAAATAATTTACGCTTTTGTTCAGGCAGCGGTCAAACATGCTTTGGCGCAATTTAGTATTGCCCCTTCTTTAGATTTTTCCTTGGACGCCTCCATTCAACAATTGGATGCCATTCAAAAACCTTTCACAGCAGAAAATGCCAATGCGACCGCAAGTCAATCTTTGTATGAAGGTTTTACGAAAAAAAATCAAGCGCATTTTATAGCCAAATCCGAAAATACTTCTAAGCAGGATTGGAAAAGTTTTTTCAGTACAATTCCTGGTTCAGAAAATAAGGTAGGTCAAGATGGCCTTGATACGGATTCTTATATTGTAAAGCCCTCTTCCATGGGGTTTTATAAAGACGGAAGCCCATTACAAATTAGTCCCGAAGCAAGCTTACTACAATTGCATCAAACCTTTATTATAGCCCCAAGTCATAGTGGTTGTATCATCATCCATCAGCAATTAGCGCATGAAAGAATTTTATATGAGAAATTTCAAAAAGCTAGCGCGCATCCCCACGCCACTCAAAAAAGCTTATTCCCTGTTGTTTTAGAATTAAGTGTAAGCGACTCGATTTTATTGGAAGAAATCATAGAAGACCTTGCCTTAATTGGCTATGAAATTGAAGCTTTTGGACCCAATAGTTTTATCATACAAGGCATACCGGCAGATGTGAATGCGGGTAATGAAAAAAATGCCATAGAATTATTATTAGAACAATTCAAACATTTTAGCGGAGAGGTTAAATATAGTAAAAGAGAAAAGTTAATACGTTGTATGGCTCGTCAAATGGCCATTAAATCGGGGCAATCTTTAACGCAAAAAGAAATGCATGTACTCATTGAAGGATTGAGTGAATGTGATATACCTAATATTACCGCATCAGGAGCACCCACTTTTGTAGAATTTAAAGAAGATTATTTAAACGGATTATTTAGCAAATAACCATTTCGTCCTTATTCACCGGACCGTCCTTCGATAGCATCATCCTTGCATAATTAATATTGACGCATCAAAGTAGTCAAATATTTTTCTACCGCCTTTCTAACCGAACTAGAGGAAGGGCTTACATGATTGGCCACCATTACAGAAAAAATAAGCTCAGTTCCTTTTTGGGTAACTATGAACCCACTTAGTGCCACCTGATTGCCCAAAGTACCCGTTTTTGCATAAATAACTCCAGGGATATTTTTATAGTAACTACCTAAAGTTCCCTCACCACCTTGAGCAAAAATATTTTTTATTCTATCCAACCCAAATTGAGCTTGCATTGTTTGCAGCAAGGCTACAAAATTTTCTGGGGTATTTAAATTAAATCTACTCAAGCCGCTTCCATCTGCCCATTCAGTTCTTTGCGGGGAAAGGTTTAAATCATTTTTTAATACCGCATCGATAGTGGCCGACTCATCTATTTTATTTAATAATTGTGCGCTGGTCATTAATAATATTTGCTCTGCATAAAAATTATCGCTTCTGTTCATCATTATTTTTAACAAAGAATCAGTGGGTACCGTTTTTAAAAGACTTGCCGAATTGGCATCCCAACCCTTTTGGATAAGTAATGGATGCTTAGGATGTAAGGTGTCTTCGATCAATGCCTTGGTTAGGCTATAAGTAGGATCTGTTATAAATGGAATTTGCTGAAGAGATTCCTTACTGCCTTTGCCCGTTGCGTAAAAATGATTGCTATGTAAATCCCTTGACCAAATGCTATATTTTTCAGCTACCGATTGCCCTTGTACAAAATATTTTGGCTGAAAACTTATGCCATTTTGGGTATTGCTTATTGTAACCACATTCCCATAAATGGGAAGCCTACTTCTTTCTGGTTGATAATCGTCGGCATAATCATCCCAGGCCCAGCCCTTGCCATACATAGAGAAAGCATCGGGTGCAGTAGGCAAACACAATACCACTTGCTTGCTGGTATTTTTAATCATATCCGCAACAGGTTGATAAGGGAAATCGGGATGTAAAAAAGTGGGATCTCCCATGGGTAATAAAAAAATACTATCTACATTTTCTTTTATTTGCCAGCCTGCAATAGAATCATTTAAATATTTCATACCTACATAACAGGTAAGAATTTTAGTATTACTCGCCGGTGTAAAATATTTATTGCTTTGAAAACGATCTACCCAGGTTTGATCACTTTGATTGTACACTGCCGTACCAATATGTGCGCCTTGTATTGACGGATCCTGTAATAAGTGGTGTTGCGCTTTTTGAATCGAACAAGCACTTATTAAACTACAAAAAAGTATACTCGTAAAATAGGAGGAAATATTTATTCTCTTTCTAATGCTCTTAACCATCTTTCTGGAATTTCGTTATTGGAAGCTACTAAATAATCTTTGTAACTACAAGGCGCCCATTCATTATTATGCGTTTGCATCCACCATCTACCGGTGCTTTTGCTTTGTAAAAAATTGGTTTCAATATCAGCAAAGGCAATATGAAATTCTTTAAATCTTTCCGAATCAGACAAGGGAGATTCTTTTTTCCCCTTTTGCACTCCATCTATAATATACCAAATCATTTGCGCCATTTGAATGGCGGTTAAATGATTCGTGTCTAGCTCGGCCTGATAGCCAAATAAACCAATAGTGCTTGTCTTCCAGCTCATTCCAGCATATTGCATCAATACACAAGCTTCTTCCCCATTAAATCCGTTGGGTGTAATTAAATTGGCAGGGGCATGCGCATTCTGAATAGCGCTAATATCAAAACTCATCATATGACTATCTCTAATCACTGGTTCCATTTCCTCTAAATCCTCCCTCACCTTACCCAATCTAAAACAATCAAATCTTAATTTATCAATGGTCTCCAACATTTGAGGATGCATGAAATAACTTTGAAATCCAATATGTGCATAGTGATTTAAATGATTGGGCAAGCCTGTAAATAATTCTTCTAAAAAATGATCCGATGGCAATCTTGCTTCCAAGTCTAAATCAATCTTAGCGTCCACCAATACTGCATTGACCAAAGTTGGTACAGAGGTATAAGCATGGTATTGGGCCAAGGTTAAATCATGTGAACCACCTATTATAACTATTTTTTTATTTTGTAAAAGCAATTCTGAAATAACCGTTCTTAATGCTGCATAACTATCCTGTATAGATTGACCCAGTTTCACATTGCCAATATCAACAATGTTTACTTGTGTATGCCAATAATAAAGCGAATACAACGCCGACCTAATGCCATCCGCAGCTTCAAATCCATTTAAAGCGTAGCCGCCGCCTCTAGATTCCCCAGCACCTATTATGACTAAATCGGCCAAAGCAATGTCTGGAATTTCCCCCTCATTTGCTTTAATATGCTTACCCAATTGGGTATCCCGATAGCCTTCATCCTTGGACAGCAGGTCCAGATTGATGGGTTCAAGATAGTCTTTGATAGAAGTTAAGGACATGTGTTGGTATTAACTACTAGAATTAACGCTTAAAGCATCAAAAGATTGTATAAAAAGGGGCTAATCTTGAAATTTATACCCCACCCCTCTAATAGAAATAAAATGAGCAGGGTTTTTAGGATCTAGCTCGAAATATTTTCTAAAACTTAGAATAAAATTATCGATCGTTCTCGTATTAGGAAAAACATGATAGCCCCAAACAGTTTGTAAAATTCTTTCCCTTGTAATAACCGTATTTTTATTTTCAATCAATAACTTCAAAAGCATGGTTTCTTTTTTTGTTAAAGTTATTTTCTCCCCAATTTTGTTAACGGCTGTTAAAGATTTAAATTGAATGTTATTGCCAGCGAAAAGGTACTCTTCTATTTGAGCTGGTTGATGAATGGCAGTAGATTTTTGAATGAGTTTTGATACTCTTAACAAGAGCTCCTCTAAATTAAATGGTTTCGTCAAATAATCATCGGCACCTAATTTTAAACCATGTACCCGGTTGGCACTTGAATTTTTTGCACTAAGGATAAGAATAGGAGTAGTAATATTATTTAAACGAACCGTTTCGGTTATGGCAAAGCCATCTAATTCGGGCAACATGACATCTAAAATAATTAAATCAAAATGCGCTTGTTGTATTTGCTTTAAAGCATTTGGACCGTCAAAGGCGGAGCTAACTATATAGCCTTCCATTTCAAGATTCAACTTTAGTGCATCATGCAAATGCTCTTCATCTTCCACTAATAATATTTCAAATTTTGCCATACTTATGAATTAGTAAAAGTAACAGTGAAAATACTTCCTTTTAAATCATTGGGCTGTACTTGAAGGGTGGCATTGTGAAAAGCGGTGATTTTTTTACATAAGTAAAGACCTAAGCCAGTGCCTTTGCTTGCTCTGGTACTTTCATCACCTACGCGGTAAAATTTTTCAAATATTTTATCTCGGTCCATTACTGGAATGCCAATACCTTGATCTTTTATAGCTAAAACAATTTTATGATCAATAGATTGTAAGTGAATGGCTATGGGCGAATTAGAAGGTGCATATTTGTGCGCATTGTCCAACAAGTTATTTAATAGGATTTGTATTAACAAGGTTTCTCCCTGAATAAAAATACCTTCCTCTATAAAAGCATTACAAGGGCTTAAAGGAAATCTTTCCTGAAAAGAATTAACTATTTCTTTAACCAGTATTGATAAATCAATTTCTTGTTGATTGGCTTCGTATTGCCCCATATCTAATTGAGATGCCAATAAAATATTATTAGAAAGCGCATCTAATCTTTTTGTTTCTTTAAGCGTGGCTTCTAATAACTTGTTTTGCTGAGCAGGCTCCAAGGTTCTTTTTAAAAGTGTTTCAATATTTAAATGAGAAATGGCTATAGGTGTTTTTAACTCATGTGTTACGGCCATCATAAAGTTTTGTTGTTGATTAGAATAACGCAATTGCTTTAACAAAGATCGATACACGTAAATTGCCCCTACTAAAAAAAGGAATAAAAACGTAAGCCCTTCTCCTATAAATTGTTTTGTTTTTCGTAGTTGAAAATTCTGAATGAACTTTACTTTTTGTTTCAGTGTTGCATCGTTTAACTGAATCGATTGAAATTTGATAGCGGCAATTTCATCATTTTGCCTTTCTAATGCAACATACCACCAAATAAACGCAGCAATCATATAGGTTAAGAAAACCCAATAAATAAAGCTTACTAATTTGAGTTTATTTATTTTTAATACTGGCCATTTCATAATTTTACCTTTTCAACTCTAATACCGGTGGATAAAATATTTTGTAGGGGATCTTCGCGCATGGTATGCTGTAGGGTAAAAGTAGTTATTCCCTTTTTAAAATGAATAGGCGTATTTATTAAAGGAATTCTTTGGTCAAATATATCATCCATACCCGTTCCCAGCCATCCTTTGGCTTCATCTGCCATATTTAAATTTAGATTTTGTAGCGTGGCAGAATCATTCGGCAATTGGATAGACAATTTGAGCCAAATGTTTTTATAATGATAGGCATTGTGATGCCTAATGACAAAATAGACTTTATACAAAGCACTGGTATCTGTAATATTAAATTGATACGTATCAACTTGCTTCGCAGACCAATTGTGTTCTGGGAAAATAGTTGTTTGTTCGAAAAGAGGTATGGTTTGGCAACTTGTTAAAAACAATCCTATGGCCATATATATACCAATCCCTTTGTTGATTAACCCCTTCATTTTACAACACGTTTAAAATTTGTTCTTTTGCTTTTTCTAATTCATCTTTCATTAGAATAACCGCTTTTTGTATATCTACATCATTGGCTTTTGATCCAGTGGTATTAATTTCTCTGCCCATTTCTTGCAAAATAAAAGATAATTTTTTCCCTTTGGAGGCTTCCGCTTCTTTTAAAATACTTTTAAAATAAACACAATGATTGGTGAGCCTTACTCTTTCTTCAGAAATATCAATTTTTTCAATATAATAAATAAGCTCTTGCTCCAATCTATTGTTATCATACTTATCCACCCCTACATATTGCTCAAGCAATTTTACTAACCCCTCTTTTATTTTTGTTCTACGATTAGGCTCAAATTGCTCCACTAGCGATTGTTGCTTTTCAATGGCTGCCACCCTTTCTAACAAATCTTTTTCAATACTCTTTCCTTCGTCTTGACGATGCTTAATTAAATTTATTATGGCTTGTTGAAGCAATTCGCTTAATGAGTTCCATTCCTCATCTGTTAACACTTCATTGCTAGAGGAAACTACATCAGGCATTTTCAACAAAGTACTTAATATATTTTCTTTTTCAATGCCTAACTCATTAGCCAATTCGATGATAGGCTGATAATAAGATTTGGCCAATTCTTTATTAATACTCACTGGCTTAGCCACTCCATTGGATTTAATAGAAATGGAACACTCCACACTACCACGAAATAAAGTTTCATTTAATTTATTTCTAATTTCAACTTCATAGGGCTTAAGCAAAGAAGGCATATTTAAACGCAAATCGAATTGCTTGCCATTTAAGGACTTTACTTCCACTAAAAATGTTTTGTCTTTAAAAGTGGCTTCGGAACGGCCATATCCAGTCATGGAATGTAACATAGTAATACCTGTTTAAATAGTGAATAAAGGTATTAAATAATAGGCAAGCAAAAGCATTTTTTAGAAATCGATTCCCACCCAATTCTTTTTACGGAGCTGGTATTGCTCAAAGTCAAAACTATATAACTTACCTGGGCGATGGTTTACCTGCTGTTCCATTTCATTGGTATCAATTAAAAAGCCCATACTGGCAAATTTTTTTCTAAAATTTCGACGATCTAATTTGGTGTCTAAAATAGCCTCATATACATTTTGCAATTGCCTTAATGAGAATTGCTCAGGCAATAAATTTAATGCCAAAGGATGCTCTTGTATACGCTTCTGCAACCAACTATAGCAGCATTCTAGTATTTCTTTATGGTCAAAAGCCATTTCCTTAATTTGTTGCAGCGGATACCACTTTAATTCATTGTCTGTTATTTCTAAAGAGTGATGTTTACTATTTAAAAGCGATGCGTAGACCGTTGTAACTACCCTACCTCCAGGATGCCTATTGGGTTGACTAAAAGTTTGCACTTGTTCTAAATACACTTTTTTCATACCCGTTCTTTCCAGTAAGACCCTATTGGCTGCAGAAGGTAAATCTTCATTAGAATTTACCTTATCTCCTAATAAGGACAATTTACCTTTGAAATGGTCTAAATCGCTCTTAATTAACAAAACTTGTAAGGTATTTTCCTCAAAACCAAATAGGACACAATCTACAGTCAAAGGCACTTTTGGATAAGACTGTACCAATTGAACCGCATCTTTATTCCCTATGGGACTTATTGCAGAGATGGTTTTATTCGTATTGGGCATAATAATGGGGTCACCTAAATCGTGAGTAAGTTCTGGCTTTAGAAAAATAAAAAATTCAGAACTAAAAATACGAAATAAAAGAATAAAACAATTTGTATTTTAGCAGACTAATAAGCACATGTACAACAAGTCACAAATACAAGGATTTCAAAAAATTACTATAGATTTCTTAAAAAATCCACATGAAATTGAATTAGAAACACTTAAAAATGTTTTAAAATTTCACGAATACCAATATTATGTAGCCAGCGAACCTACTATTAGTGATTTTGAATATGACCAACTCTACCAACAATTAATTGCATTAGAATCTGCCAATCAATCACTTATTACAGCCGACTCCCCCAGCCAAAGAGTGGGCAATAGTTTAAATAATTCATTTGAGACGGTGGCGCATTTGGTACCCATGTTAAGTTTAGAAAACAGTTACGATGCAGATGATTTAATTGACTTTGATAGAAAAGCGAAAGAAGGTGCTCAACTAGAAATACTAGAATATTGTGTAGAGCCTAAATTTGATGGAGCAAGTATTTCTTTATTATATGAAAACGATTTATTGGTACGTGCTTGTACCAGGGGCGATGGCATTGCTGGTGAAGACATCACCAATAATATAAAACAAATCAGATCCATTCCATTGAGTATTCCTTTATTAGCGCAGGGTATTCAACAAATAGAAATTCGCGGTGAAGTGATTATGACAAAAAAATCATTTGCCGATTTTAATGCGCAATTAAAAGAAAAACAGATAGCGCCTCTTGCCAATCCGCGCAATGCAGCAGCAGGAAGCCTTCGGATGAAAGATCCTAAAGAAGTAGGAGAAAGAAATTTAGATGCATTCATTTACCATATCAGTTATTTTTTAGCAGCCCCTGGCAAACCCGTTACCAAATTACTAGCCACGCATAGTGGCTCCTTAGAATTGCTTTGGAATTTAGGATTTAGATCGCCACAAAAAGAAAAGAAATTAATTACTGGTATTGATAAAGTAATTTCTTTTTGTTCCACTTTTGAAGCACAGCGCGATAACCTTCCTTATGAGATTGACGGACTGGTTATAAAAATTAACGACTTCGCATTGCAAGAAAAACTAGGCATGACTTCGCATCATCCTAGATGGGCCATCGCTTATAAATTTAAAGCAAGGCAAGCCACTACTATTTTAGAAAATGTAGAATTTCAAGTAGGTCGTACAGGAGCAGTAACACCAGTAGCCAAATTAAAAGTAGTAGCTATTGGAGGGGTTATGGTATCTAGTATCTCCATGCACAATGAAGAATATATCAAAGAAAAAGATTTGAGATTAGGCGATACGGTTATTATTGAAAGAGCAGGGGATGTTATTCCTCAAATAGTTCAATCCATTGCCTCTTTAAGAAAAGGCACAGAGAAAAAAATTAGCTTCCCTAGCCACTGCCCCGTATGCAACACCCTATTAGAAAAAGAAGAGGCCGAAGCCGTTTGGAGATGCAATAGCCCATTGTGTACCGCTCAAATCATTGAAAAAATAATCCATTTCGTAAGTAAAGACGCCATGGATATAAAAAGCTTTGGCGAAGCCAATATTAGAAAATTTTATGAATTGGGTATTCTTAAAACTATTCCCGATTTATATACCTTAGAATTAGAAAAAGTAAGTGGCTTAGAAGGCTTTGGTAAAAAAAGTATTGACAATTTAAAAGCGGCCATCGAAGTTTCGAAATCACAACCCCTATACCGATTTATTTACGCTTTGGGTATTCGATTTGTAGGAGAAACCACCGCTAAAACAATTGCTGCTCAAGTACATCATATATTAGATTTGAGAAATTATAGCGAAGAGCAATTGCAAGCCTTTGAAGACGTCGGGGTGAAAGTGGCGAAAAGTATTTTTAATTTTTTCCAAGAAGCTAAAAATATTCAACTCATTCAATCGCTGGAAGCTTTGGGCTTAAATATGATTCAAACCAATACCAAGGCAGTGGATGGTAATTTAACCGGGCTTAATTTTTTGTTTACGGGCACCCTCACTCAATTAAAACGTAGCGATGCAGAAGCCATGGTAGAAGCAGCAGGTGGCCATATCCTTAGTGGCGTAAGTAGTAAATTAAATTATTTAGTGGTTGGTGATGACGCAGGAAGCAAATTAGAAAAGGCCAAAAAAATAGCCACCATCAAAATCATTACAGAAGCAGACTTTATTGAGCTTGTTAAAAATTAAAAAGTCAAACTCATTGTATTCTGAACTTTGAGTCATAGCGTAAATAAATATATAAATTCGAACGTTAAAAAGTCTGCATGTCTGAGCACAAAGTGCGAGTTCAGACTTTTTAGTTCGTATTTATATATTTTAGCGGCCATGACGATAGAGAAGAATACAATGAGTTTGACTTTTTAAATAAACAACAAAAACTAAATAATCCCCTTACTTGCTAGATATTCCGCAATCTGCACCGCATTGGTAGCAGCACCTTTACGTAAGTTATCGCTCACAATCCACATGTTTAAAGTTTTTGCTTGAGTTTCATCGCGGCGTAAACGGCCCACAAAAACCTCGTCTTTTTCATGCGCCCATAAAGGCATTGGATAAAATTGTTCCGCATCATTTTGTTGAACTACTACCCCTGGTGCTGCTGCCAGTTCGGCGATCAATTCCTTCAAATCAAATTCATTTTCAAATTCTACATTCACACTCTCACTGTGCCCCCCCATCACCGGAATACGAACAGTGGTCGCGGTTACTTTAATGCTATCATCTTGCATGATTTTGCAAGTTTCTTTGACCATTTTCATTTCTTCTTTGGTATAGCCGTTTTCTAAAAAAACATCAATTTGCGGTATCGCATTTAAATCAATAGCATATTTGTAAGCCATGTCTTCGGTTGCTACCTTAGCTCCTTTTCTTTCTTCCATTAATTGATCAACTGCTTTTTTACCGGTACCAGTGACACTTTGATAAGTACTTACTATCACTCTTTTAATTGTATATTTTGCGTGCAAAGGTTGCAAAGCCACTACCATTTGAATGGTTGAACAATTCGGATTGGCAATAATTAAATCTTCGGCAGTTAATACATTTGCATTTACTTCTGGCACTACCAATTTTTTAGTAGGGTCCATTCGCCATGCAGAAGAATTATCAATCACCCGAATACCTGCTGCTGCAAATTTTGGCGCCCACTCCAAGGAAGTGCTCCCACCTGCAGAAAAAATAGCCACTGCTGGTTTGGCCGCAATACCTTCCTCCATGCCTACTATTTTAAAGGACTTGCCTTTAAAGCTAACTTCCTTACCAACAGAACGGGCAGAAGCCACTGGAATTAACTCAGTTACTGGAAAATTCCTTTCAGCTAGTACTTGTAACATTTTTGTGCCCACTAGCCCAGTGGCACCAACTACTGCAACTTTCATTTTGTTTATTTTATTAATTTAAAAAGCCTCCCAATTTCTTGGAAGGCTTTCTGAATATATTTTTAGCATACAAACAATCAGCACCTTCCTATTACAGGGGTTTCATAATTTGTTTTGTATGTTTATATTTTGTCATGTCGTGAACGAAATTAAATCGAATCCAATGAATCACCAAATTTATACTAATTCAATATCAAAATTAACCAGCTGAACGAACGATTGTATGCGTTCTTTAATATCCAATTCATTAATTTCAGTTAATCGTTGTGTTCCAAATTTTTCTACACAAAAACTTGCCAAAGCACTACCTACAATGATAGCTGACTTCATATTATTGAAAGAGAAATCTTTAGTTTTTGCTAAATGTGCAACAAAGCCGCCCGCAAAGGTATCTCCAGCACCTGTAGGATCAAATACATCTTCTAATGGTAAGGCAGGTGCAAAAAATACTTCTGATTTATGAAATAAAAGCGCTCCATGTTCCCCTTTTTTTATAATTAAAAACTTAGGTCCCATCGCCATAATTTTTTTGGCTGCTTTCACTAAGCTATACTCTCCACTTAATTGACGTGCTTCACTATCATTCACCATTAAAACATCTACCAAACTTATAGTATGTAATAAGTCATCCATCATTACTTCCATCCAAAAATTCATCGTGTCCATTACGATTAATTTAGGACGATTTTTCATTTGCTTAATCACACTACTTTGTACCCCTGGCACTAAATTACCCAACATTAAAATTTCACAGTCCTGGTAACTATCTGGCACAACAGGTTGAAAATTTTCCAATACATTTAATTGCGTCTCCACGGTATCTCGGGTATTCATATCTAAATGATACTTCCCACTCCAGAAAAATGTTTTTTCATCTTTTTTTATTTGTACCCCTTCTAAATTTACACCTCGAGCAGCTAGCGCGTCTAATTCAGATTGAGGAAAATCACCTCCAACAATAGAAATTTGCTTCACCGTAGTGAAGTTGGAAGCGCACCATGCAATATAAGTAGCCGCTCCACCAATTATCTTATCGCTTTTCCCAAATGGGGTTTCAATGGCATCAAAGGCCATGGATCCTACAACTACTAATGACATGTTTTATAATTTAATTTTCAGCTGCGAAACTACGATTTTTACTGCTAAGTAGATTTTAGAATCAGAAACTAACCAGCATTTGTTCTAAGTGGTTGATAATCAAAAAACTAACAAAATAGCTCCTTTTTTAAAATTAGTCCCCTTTTTTAAAGAAATAATTCTATAATTTTGTACTAACAAATTACCAATTTTATAGTTATATGGCCAGAATTAAAACGGAGAAAAACGGATCAAGAAAAGATGTAATTGTTAGTAAAGCAGCGACTCTTTTTAGAGAAAAAGGATATAAAGCAGCAAGTATGCGTGATTTAGCAGAGGCTGTAGGGGTAGAAGCCGCAAGCTTATACAATCATATCAAATCAAAAAGCGAATTACTCCATGAATTGGTTTTTAATGTAGCCAATAGATTTGTATTAAAGATGGATGAGATTGAATCAGAACCCATCAGCTCTCTTCAAAAAATGGAAAAATTATTACGCTTTCACATCAGCGAAATGATCAATAGTTACGAGGAAGTATATGTAAGTGATAGAGAATGGAAACATTTGTCTGATCCGTATTTATCGAATTTTCAAAATCAACGAAGAGTATACCGCAAAAGGATTGCAGCGATTATTGAAGAAGGTATTAGAAATAAAGAAATCAAAGCCATTGACGCACCAACCGTTGTATTAATATTTTTACACGCAGTAAGTGGTATTGAAAGTTGGCATAGATCTACCAAAAAAATAAGCGCTTCCGAATTAGAACAAAACATGGTCGCTATTTTAATTGATGGATTAAAAGCCAATAAATAAAATTTTCGCATTTTTTATTACTTACCTACTTAGCAAGCAGTTTTTTAATTCAATTCAGCAAAGCTTTTGCAGATAGTGTTGAATGAGTTACTATAATAATCCTGCTTTAGCCACCAGATTTAGTTAACTTTGCCATTCATTACAACAAAGTGTCAGAAAGAAACAATTTTATAGATTACATCCGTATTTTTTGCCATAGTGGACATGGGGGTGCAGGATGCAAGCACTTTTTACGCAATAAATTAACTGCCAAAGGAGGCCCAGATGGTGGGGATGGTGGCCGTGGAGGTCATATCATACTTAGAGGGAATGCTCAACTATGGACCTTACTGCATCTACGCTATTATAAAAATGTAATCGCAGATGATGGTGAAAATGGAACAAAAAATAAGTGTACCGGCAAAGATGGTCAAGATATTATCATAGAAGTACCTTTGGGGACCATAGCTAGAGATGAGCTTACAGGGAAAGTGGAAGCAGAAATTTTAAAGGACGGTCAAGAAGTGATATTGGTCAAAGGGGGTCGAGGGGGCTTAGGCAATAGCAATTTTGCTACCCCTACACAACAGGTACCCGAATATGCTCAACCTGGAGAAGATGGAGTAGAAGGCTGGAAAAACATTGAATTAAAAGTATTGGCCGATGTGGGATTGGTTGGATTTCCTAATGCAGGTAAATCGACTTTACTTTCGGTGATAACCGCCGCTAAACCTAAAATTGCCAATTACGCATTTACCACTTTAACGCCTCAATTAGGCATGGTAGAATACCGTAATAACCTATCTTTTTGTATTGCAGATTTGCCAGGTATTATCGAAGGTGCTGCAGAAGGCAAAGGTTTGGGACATCGATTTTTAAGACATATTGAACGCAATGCAGTTTTACTATTTTTAATTCCTGCAGATTCAAATGATCACAAAAAAGAATTTGAAATTTTAAAAAACGAATTAGAACAATTCAATCCAGAGTTGCTTCAAAAAGAATTTATCATTGCCATTAGCAAATCTGATTTGCTAGATCAAGAGTTAACGGATGCTATTACCAAAGAGCTTCCTAAAAACATTCCTCATATTTTTATTTCCTCTGCCACTCAAAAAAACTTAGTAGAACTAAAAGATATTTTGTGGAAGGCCTTGAACAAGCCCATCTAATTATTGCAAAGAAAAAAAATACTGAAAGAAAAATTAGACTAACATAATTTAAAAAGCCCCCCGATGTTTCGGGGGGCTTTTTAATAAGTCATCAGAAAAATATTTAATTCGATGCCGCCTTAGTGGCTTTGCTTCGGTTGTTTTCGTCTAAAATAGATTTACGCATACGAACCGATTTTGGTGTTACTTCAATACACTCATCAAATTGAATGTATTCCATACACTCTTCTAAAGTGTATTGCACTTTAGGAGTAATACGTACGCTATCATCAGAACCACTCGCACGGTGGTTGGTTAATTTTTTCATCTCCACAGCATTGATATTTAAATCACCTGGCTTAATATGCTCAGCCAATACTTGTCCTGCATAAATTTCTTCACCTGGTTCTATAAAGAAACGACCTCTGTCTTGTAATTTATCAATAGAATAAGCAGTGGTTAATCCAGAAAACTTCGCCACCAATACGCCATTGCTTCTTCCAGGAATAGGTCCTTTCCAAGGCTTGTATTCGCTAAAACGGTGGGCCATTACAGCTTCACCAGCAGTTTGGGTGAGCATTTGAGAACGTAGACCAATCAATCCTCTTGAAGGAATGTCAAATTCCAAATGTTGAATGGTTCCTTTGGTTTCCATAATTAACATCTCCCCTTTCTTTTGGGTAACCAAGTCAATTACTTTACCGCTATAATCTGATGGAACATCCACTACTAATATTTCAAATGGCTCATTTTTTCTGCCATCAATATCTTTTACCAATACTTGAGGATTACCAACTGTTAATTCATATCCTTCGCGACGCATGGTTTCCACTAATACCCCTAAGTGTAAAATACCACGACCGAATACCAAGAAACTATCTGCACTATCTGTTTCTTCTACACGCAAAGCCAAATTCTTTTCTGTCTCTTTCATTAAACGATCACGTATGTGACGAGAAGTTACAAACTTACCTTCCTTACCGAAGAAAGGAGAGTTATTAATACTAAAGGTCATACTCATCGTAGGTTCATCAACACTAATTACGGGTAATGCTTCTGGATTTTCAGGATCAGCAATGGTATCACCAATACTAAAATCATCTAACCCTACCACAGCACATAAATCACCAGAAACGACTTCTGATACTTTACGCTTGCCCATTCCTTCAAAGACGTATAATTCTTTTACTTTATTTTTCTTTAAACTTCCGTCTGCTTTTACTAGTACAATATTTTGTCCTTCCTTAATAGTGCCTCTTTCTACTTTACCAATGGCAATACGACCTAAGAAAGATGAATAATCCAATGAAGTAATTTGCATTTGTGTATGCCCATCTTTTACATCTGGTCCTGGTACATATTTCAAGATACCATCCATTAAAGGAAATATATCTTCACATTGCGTTAAGCTATCATTGAACCAACCATTTTTTCCACTACCATAAAAAGTAGGGAAATTTAATTGTTCTTCGGTGGCATCTAAATTGAAAAATAATTCAAAAACTGCATCGTGCACTTCGTCAGGACGGCAGTTTTCTTTATCTACTTTATTGATAATTACAATTGGTTTCAAATTCAATTGCAATGCTTTTTGTAATACGAAACGAGTTTGAGGCATAGGGCCTTCAAAAGCGTCTACTAACAAACAAACCCCATCAGCCATTTTCAAAACACGTTCTACTTCACCACCAAAGTCAGAGTGACCCGGGGTGTCAATTACGTTAATTTTAACTCCGTTATAGGTAACAGATGCGTTCTTACTTAAAATGGTGATTCCTCTTTCACGTTCAAGCTCATTGCTATCCATGATCAAGTCTCCAGTTTCCTGGTTATCTCTGAATACTTTTGTAGCGTGTAAAATACGGTCTACCAGGGTGGTTTTGCCGTGGTCAACGTGAGCGATAATAGCGATGTTTCTAATTTCCATGTACTGTTTTGAGGCTGCAAAGGTACATTGTTTCAACTCCTAAAAAAAACAAAAGGGAGAAATTGGAATAATAAGATTTACACTCTAATATATATATTATATTTATTTAATACATAACCCAATAACCAGCAAACAAGCATATAAGAAAAAGCAAAGGCCAGGGAGGCCCAATAGGCGGCTAAATGAGCAAAGCTATTTTGATAAATCCAATCAAATAAGGACTGATTACCAATAGAAATAAGATGTAGGCAGATTAATAAGATTTCAGAGAAAAGATAGATGACCAATGGATTTTTGCCAAAAACCTCAAAAAAGCTAGCAAACTGATGTTGATGATGCAATTCAATACGATAAATAATAGTGGCCAAAATAATCATATCTAAGCCCACCGTCAAAAGCACAAATGAACTTGACCATAATTTTTTATTAATGGGAAATTGATAATTCCACATGAACGCCAAAAAAACAAATCCAGCCCCCCACATTAATAAATGAGTAAGGCCTTCATAGGTTTTACCTTTTTCTTGTATAAATTTTCCTACAATATAACCAATGAGCACATTTACAATAGCAGGCAAAGTACTTATCCAACCTTCCGGATCAAAAGCAAATCCTTCCCCATGATACATATGACTTTCCCCCATTAGCCATTTATCAAATACAATACCCACATTCCCATTAATACTTAAAGGATCGGCAGGAGACCCATAGGCCATACAAATATACCAGTAGGCAATTAATAGTAATGCAGATAATATCATCACTACCCGCTCATGCATGTATAAAATAATGATAGAGGCAATTCCATAGCAAAGCGCAATTCTTTGCAGAACCCCTAATATACGGGTATCACTCATAGGACTGGTAAAAGGAAACCAATACATGAGGTAGCCTAGTAAAAATATAAGTAATGTTCTTTTTAAGATTTTGAGCATTACTGTTGAATTGCTTAATTTTTCCCACTTAGGTAATACAAAACTCATCGAATTTCCGACCGCAAATAAAAAGGAAGGAAAGACTAAATCGGTGGGGGTGAATCCATTCCATTTAGCATGTAAAAAAGGAGCAAAAGTAACCGACCCATCACCTGGTGTATTAACAATAATCATTAAGCAAATGACCATGCCTCTAAATACGTCCAGGGAAAGAAATCTGTTTTGAAACATACTAACATTTTAGACATTTAAGGTACATAAAAAAAATTTTTAAAACAAGGCATTTCACCTAGTTTTAGCTGAAATGAATATAAATGCGCAAGTTGGTTTTTAGTTTTAGAATTCTAATCAACCTTGTTGGCATTTTTTTACTGGGGCCGCACCCTGAAAAGCCCTATTTTGATGATGTACTTCCTGCTATTTCAGATCAAATACCTATTGATGCTTATGTAAGTAGTATTGAAAGTAGTCAGAAAATAAAACCAAATAATCAAGCTAAAATTATTTGGGCGGACACAGCACAGCAGCCCACAGAATATGCCATTGTTTATTTACATGGATTTAGTGCTAGTCAAATGGAAGGCGATCCAGTACACCTTAATATTGCCAAACAGTTTCATTGTAATTTATACTTATCAAGATTGGCAGAACATGGTATTGCTGGTAGCAATGTCATGCAAAATCTCACAGCCGAAAATTTTTGGGAATCTGCAAAAGAAGCCTATGCCATTGGAAAAAAAATTGGAAAAAAAGTAATTTTAATGAGTACTTCCACTGGAGGCACTTTGTCTCTTCAATTGGCAGCAAGCTATCCAGAAATTGCAGGTCTTATTTTGTACTCACCCAATATAGAAATTAATAAACTAAGTGCCTCCTTATTAAACATACCATGGGGATTACAATTGGCGAGATTGGTTCAAAATGGAAATTTTAACAATGTAAAATATACGAATAAGGATTACCCTAAATATTGGAGCCCCCATTATCGATTAGAAGCTACTGTAGAATTGCAGAATCTAATTAAGGCAACCATGAATAAAAAATTGTTTGAAAAAGTACATCAACCTTGCTTAACCTTATTTTACTACAAAGACGAAAATCATCAAGACAATGTAGTTAAAGTAAGTGCCATCAAAAAGATGTTTTCAGAAATTAGCACACCCAATAACTTAAAAGTTATTAAAGCAATGCCCAATACAGGGAACCATGTAATTGCTTCTCCTATGGTATCTAAAGATGTTGAAGGCGTTCAAAAAGAAACAGCAAAGTTTATTGCAGAAAAAATAATAAAGTAGTAGGACTTTATTTAAACCCCTTCTTTTAAAAAATAATTTCTATTGCATTATTCTATAGAATGGTCCTTCTTGCCTGATAAGTAAGTATACACTGCTGGAATAACAAATAAAGTGAGTACTAAAGAAAATATCAATCCACCTACCACTACGGTACCTAAAGGCTTACGACTGGTTGCTGCCGCTCCTAAACTGATTGCAATAGGTAATGCGCCTAAGGCTGTTGCCAAGCTGGTCATTAAGATGGGTCTAAAACGCTGCACCGCTGCGTCTAACACGGCTGCCTTTAGGGTTAAGCCTGTTTCCCTTTTTTTGTTTGCAAACTCTACAATCAAGATGCCGTTCTTTGTCACCAAACCAATTAACATGATGATTCCGATTTCAGAGAATATATTTAAGGTTTGTCCAAATAACCATAAGCACAATAAAGCGCCTGCTATAGCCAATGGTACTGTAAGCATAATTATAAATGGATCTTTAAAACTTTCAAATTGAGCAGCCAATACTAGATAAATTAAAATTAGCGCTAACAATAATGCATAAGCAATGTTCGAAGAACTTTCAGCAAAATCTCTTGAAGGACCACTTAATGCAGTTTGAAAACTTTCGTCCAACAACTCTTTAGCAATATTGTTCATTGCATTAACTCCATCGCCAATGGTCTTGCCTTCGGCTAGTGATGCTGAAATAGTTGCGGCATTAAACCTGTTGTAGTGATATAAATTGGGAGGATTACTGTTTTCCACTACTTTCAAAACACTTGAAATAGGAATGCTTTCCCCTCTATTGTTTCTTAAATATATTTTATTAATATCAGTGGGGGAAGTTCTATCGGCTCTTACCACTTGGGTGACTACCTGGTATTGACGATCATTCATGATAAAATAAGCAGAGCGTGCCCCGCTAAATGCCGACTGTAAAGCTTGAGAAATATCAGCTGTTGTCAATCCCAAGTCTCTAGCGCGCATTCTATCAATATTTAAATCATATTCAGGTTTATTAAACTTTAAATTAACATCCACATTTTGGAATGTTTTATCTTTTCTGGCTACTTCTAAAAATTTAGGAATAATCGCTTGAATTTTTGAAAAATCTAAATTTTGAATAATGTACTGAACAGGCAAAGAACCTCTAGACATCATACCCACGGAAATAGTTTGCTCTTCAATGGAAAATATTCTTACGTCTTTAAACTTTTTAAATTTCTTATTTAAATCGTTTACAATTTCAGTTTGAGTTCTAGTTCTGCTATCAATAGGAACAAATCCAATTCTTCCAGAAGCTGAACTATTACCACTTGAACCACCATATCCAGGTACACTACCCCATGTAAATGCATGTTCTGGTATAGAATCTTGCATCAATCGAATTGTTTTTATTAAGCTCCCCTTCATGTCCTCATAACTGGTACCTTCTTGGGCACTTAAAGTAACCCTTACCATTCCTTTGTCTTCGATGGGAGCTAATTCACTTTGTATATTCTTTCCAAGAAAAAATATTAAACCAATACATACTGTAATAATTACCCAGGCCATCCAACGCACATTCAAAAATTTATTTAATAAATTTTTATAGCCATTTTCCATTCCTTTGAAGAAAGGTTCAGTTTGCTCATAAAATTTACCATGCTTGCCATCTTTCCTATTTAAATAAACATTTAATACTGGCGTAATGGTTAAGGATACAAAAGCAGATACCAAAACCGCACTGGCCACGACAACTCCAAATTCTTTAAATAAAGAACCTACAAACCCTTGCAAAAAGATTACAGGCATAAATACAACCGCCAAAGTAATGGAGGTGGAAATAACCGCGAAGAAAATTTCTTTACTGCCTTCACGAGCCGCTTCTTTTAAAGGCAGGCCTTCTTCAATTTTTCTAAATATATTTTCCGTGACCACAATTCCATCATCCACCACTAGCCCAGTAGCTAGTACAATAGCCAATAAGGTTAATACATTCACTGAGAATCCAGCAATGTACATAATAAAGAAAGTGGCAATCAATGAAATAGGAATATCAATTAATGGTCTAATGGCAATTAACCAGTTTCTAAAAAAGAAAAATATAACCAATACGACTAAACTAAATGAAATAAAAATAGTTTCCTTTACTTCTAGCAAAGCTTGACGAACACTTTTTGTATTGTCAATGGGAACTGCAAATTCAATATCTGATTTATTACTTTTCTTAACTTCTTCGAGACGCTTATAAAATTCATCAGCAATTTTAATATAATTGGCGCCTGGCTGCGGCGACAAGGAAATCATTACTGCTTGTACCCCATTAAAATAAACACCTTGATCTTCCTCCTCAGGGCCTAATTCTACTTTAGCCACATCCCCTAATCTTACAATCCCAGTGGCCCCTTGTTTTAAAATAATAGTTCTAAAATCTGATTCAGTAGTTAACCTTCCTAAAGTCCTAATAATAAACTCCGATTTTTGGCCGTAAATTTTACCAGCTGGTAACTCAACATTCTCTTTGTTTAATGCAGTTTGAATGTCATTGAATGCAATGCCATAAGCATTTAATAAATCAGGGTCTGGGAAAATGCGCATGGAGAAACGCTTTCCTCTAACGGAAACATTACTTACTTCATCAATGGTTTGAAAACGTTGTTGCAAAACATTCTCTGCGTATTCTGTTAATTCTAATGCACTTTTTGTTTTACTTCTCAAAGTCATCATTACAATAAAGTCGGCATTGGCGTCCGCTTTAGAAACAATAGGAGGTGCGTCAATATCCTGCGGTAAATTACGCAAGGCCTGACTTACTTTATCTCTCACATCATTGGTGGCAGTTTCTAAATTGACCCCTAAGTTAAATTCAACTGTAATATTAGAGGACCCTACCGAACTAGAAGAATTGATGGTTCTAATTCCTGGAATTCCATTAATAGATTTTTCAAGTGGCTCGGTAATTTGGCTTTGAATTACTTCTGAATTGGCTCCAGTATAAGAAGTCCTTACA
>CANHLZ010000006.1 GCA_947461595.1 Bacteroidota bacterium
AGAAACGACTACAGGAGGAAACGCCTTAAAGTTTTATGCTTCAGTAAGATTAGATATTAGAAGAATGGCTCAAATTAAAGATGGTGATGAAGCAATTGGAAACAGAGTTAAAGTAAAAGTGGTAAAAAACAAGGTGGCACCGCCTTTTAGAGCTGCTGAGTTTGAAATTATTTTTGGAGAAGGGATTAGTAAAATTGGAGAAATTATTGATATGGGTGTGGAGTTGGAGATCATTCAAAAAAGCGGAAGCTGGTTTAGTTATGATAGCAACAAACTAGGGCAAGGTCGCGACTCTGTCAAAACCATATTACACGACAATCCAGAGATGGCCAATGAAATTGAAGCAAAAATTAGAGCTAAAATCGCGTTAAAAGCAGAAGAGGCCGCTAAGTAATTATTATAATTTAGAAAAATATTTGTTTTTTAGGGTTAGTTAGTATAAACCGCATCAATTATGGTGCGGTTTTTTTATATTTATAAAAAAATCGATTGCTTTATTTATTAAAACAAATACTTCGAGCTGCGCTTTGGATTTTCTGCGCAGAAATTAATGTTAAAAACACAAGCCTTTTGCATCAAAAGGGCCCACTATTAATAATAGCCAATCACCCCAACTCTTTTCTGGATGCAATCATTATAGGTTCCCAATACAATAGAAGAATTCATTTTTTGGCAAGAGGGGATGTCTTTACAAAAAAGCATCATCGTTTTTTATTGGGCTTATTGAATATGATTCCTGTATACAGAATAAGAGAAGGTAAAGAGTTTTTACATTTAAATGCTTATGCGTTTGAAACCTCTGTTGCCTTATTACAAAAAGGGGAGGCGGTATTAATCTTTATAGAGGGCATTTGTGTAAATAAAAATGAATTGCAACCATTTAAAAAAGGAACTGCAAGAATTCTAGAAGCAGCTCAGTTCATGGGGGTCAACCCAAACATACATTTGGCAGGTCTTTATTATAATAATTTTAGAGGAATTGGTAAACGAGTAAATCTTTGTTTAGAAGAGCTTAAAAATACACCCAACATAATTAGCTCAAAAGATAGGGTGATTTTTAATAGTCTTGTATTTACTGCATTAGAAAAACTAATCATTCCTATTACACGTCCAGCAGTTTATAACAAAACCCTGTTTTACTATATTCATTTAAACTATTATAAAACAATAGAAAAAATAGTCAATAAAGCAACCAAAGGAACGGTTTTTTATGATTCAGTTTTCTTTAGCGCCTTGCTTTTTACCTATCCCCTATTTCTACTATTAATTTTTTGTGTTCTTATGTTTTTAAAAATTCCACAACCAATAATTTTTATTACCTTGTTGTGTATTCCAATATTTGGTAAGCGAACTATCGAATAAAACAAAAAATATGAGCAATAATAATATTAGAAAATTAGAAAAAAGAAAAAAAATTGCACTCATTGCACATGATAATAAAAAAAAGGATCTAATAGAATGGGCGACTTATAATAAAGCGGCTTTATCAAAACATAGCTTGGTGGCTACAGGAACTACCGGAAAATTAATAGAAGAAGCACTTGACCAGCCAGTTAAAAAATTATTAAGTGGTCCATTAGGTGGTGATCAGCAAATAGGCGCTATGATTGCTACAGGAGATATTGATGTCGTATTTTTCTTTTTTGATCCCATGGAAGCACAGCCACATGATAGTGATGTAAAAGCTTTATTAAGGTTAGCGGTTGCTTGGAATTTACCTATGGCCTGTGATAGAACCACCGCAGATTTTTTAATGACTTCAAGATTTATGCAAGAAGTGTATGAATATGAACTTCCCAACTATACCCATTATTTAAATAGAAATATTTAATATCATTTAAAATTAAAATAGTATGAAAAAGCAATCAATTTTATTTTGTTCTGTAATGGCTTTTATTATTGCGTCAACGCCTAATACTAGCCATGCACAAAACACATTGTTGGGTTTTGTGCATGCAGAAAAAGAAAGCAAATTAGAAAAAGATTTTGATGCGCAGCTAAGTGCAAAACGAGTTGGTGAAAATATAAAATTATTATCTTCTGTTCCACATCATATGAGTTCGGTTGGAGGAAAATTTGTAGCGGATCAAATTGCAAAAACTTTTAGAGAAAACGGTTGGGATACAAAAATAGAAACCTATCAAATTTTATTTCCTACACCTATTTCTAGATTATTGGAAATGAAGGGCTCTACCAATTACAAAGCACAATTAAAAGAGTACGCAGTAAAAGAAGATGCTACTTCTAATCAAGCCGATCAACTTCCTACATACAATTGCTGGAGTGCAGATGGCGATGTGACTGCGCCACTTGTTTTTGTAAATTATGGCTTACCAGAAGATTATGAGACCCTTGCAAAATATGGGATAGATGTAAAAGGAAAAATTGTCATTGCAAAATATGGTCGTAGTTGGAGAGGCATAAAACCAAAAGTGGCACAAGAGCACGGAGCTATTGGATGTTTAATTTATTCTGACCCAATAGATGATGGCTATACCGCTGGAGATGCTTACCCAATTGGAGCGTTTAAAAATGATCAAACTGTACAAAGAGGTTCAATAATGGATATGGTTATTTATCCTGGAGATCCTACCACGCCAAATGTAGGTTCAGTGGAAGGAGTAACTAGAGTAGACCATACAGAAGCCCAAAATTTATTAAAAATTCCAGTACTGCCTATCAGTTATGGCGATGCCACACCATTATTAAAAGATATGGCAGGTCCTGTTGCTCCAAAAGAATGGGCAGGTTCTCTTCCCTTCACTTATCATATAGGACCTAGTAAATCTACTGTTCATTTGAAGGTTACTTTTGATTGGAAAATTCGTCCTGCATTAAATGTTATAGCTACCATTAAAGGATCGGAATATCCAGATCAGTGGGTCATTAGAGGAAATCACCATGATGGATGGGTGAATGGCGCTTCTGATCCTATTAGCGGTATGGCTTCTGAATTAGAAGAGGCCATAGCTATAGGCGGTTTGTTAAAACAAGGATGGCGTCCAAAAAGAACGCTTGTCTATTGTGCTTGGGATGGTGAAGAACCAGGTTTATTAGGCTCTACCGAATGGGTTGAAAACCACGCTGCAGAATTACAATCAAAAGCAGTTGCTTATATTAATTCAGATGGAAATGGTCGTGGTTTTATGGGTGCTGAGGGCTCACATGCTTTTGCACCCATGATTACAGAAATAAGTAAAGATGTTATTGATCCTCAAACTGGAGTTTCGGTTTTTGAAAGATCAAAAGCAAAAAGAGCAACCAGCGCTTCCACAAGTAAAGCAAAAAGAGAAGCTTTTGAATCTACTACTTATCCACTTGGTGCCATGGGATCTGGATCTGATTATTCTTCTTTTATTCAACATCTTGGAGTGCCTTCATTAAATATAGGCTATGGCGGAGAAAATGAAGGTGGTGAATACCATTCTATTTATGATTCTTACGATAACTATATTAGATTTAAAGATCCTGGTTTTGAATATGGCGTAGCGCTAGCTAAAACAACAGGACGTGCGGCTTTGCGATTAGCAGAAGCCGATGTTTTACCTTTTGATTTTAGAAATTTACATAACACCATTAAAGGGTACATTAACGAATTAATTTCGAATGTGGATCAAATGAGAGAAAAATCAAAAGTTGAAAATGAACTTATTTCAAAAAAAGCTTACCTGATTGCATCAGATCCAACAGAAGGTTTAAAAACACCCACTGCAGAAGCGGAGGTTCCTTTTATTGATTTCTCTTTAATATTAAATGCTTTATCAAAACTTGAAAAAGCAGCAGCACATATAGAACAAGTTAAAGGAAGTGCAGATGCAAATACAATAGCAAACTTAAATGCTAAAATATTTGCGGCCGAACAGCAGCTTTTAAACAGCAAAGGGCTTCCTCGCAGACCTTGGTTTAAACATAGTATTTATGCACCAGGATTTTATACAGGCTATGGGGTAAAAACTGTTCCAGGGGTTAGAGAAGCCATCGAACAAAAAGATTGGACAGAAGCCAACGAACAAATTATTGAAGTTTCAAAAGCAATTGACCGACTTTCCTCTTATTTAGATGCCTTATAGCATGTAAATTTGCCAATGCCTTTTCAACTACAATCCACTTATACCCCGTCGGGCGATCAACCCTCGGCCATTAAACAACTTACCGACGGGGTGTTGGATGGAGAGCAGTATCAAACACTTTTAGGTGTTACGGGTAGTGGTAAAACTTTTACTATCGCCAATCTCATTCAAAATATTCAGCGCCCCACATTGGTGCTTACGCACAATAAAACATTGGTGGCACAATTGTATGGCGAGTTTAAACAATTTTTCCCCAATAACGCAGTAGGTTATTTTGTTTCTTATTATGATTATTATCAACCAGAAGCGTATTTACCCACTTCGGGAGTATATATTGAAAAAGATTTAAGCATCAATGAAGAGTTAGATAAATTAAGGCTACAAGCTACTGCACAGTTATTAAGTGGACGTCGCGATATTATTATTGTTGCAAGTGTAAGTTGTATTTATGGAATGGGCAACCCAACAGAATACGAAAAAGGAATTATTAGAATTCAAAAAGGAATGGTAATTGCAAGACAGGCCTTTTTACATGCGCTCGTCAATAGTTTGTACCACCGAACTGTTACCGAATTTGATAGAGGGTCTTTTCGAGTGAATGGAGATACAGTGGATATAAGACTTCCTTATGTAGACTATGGATATCGAATTACATTTTTTGGCGACGAAATTGAATCTATAGAAAGTTTAGAAATCGAAAGCGGGAAAAGAATTGAAGAAATGGAAAATGCAGCTATTTTTCCTGCTAATTTATATTTGGCACCCAAAGAAATGGTGCAAGAAATTATTGCAGAAATTCAGGATGAAATGCGCGCCCAGGTGGAATATTATAAAAGTTCTGGCAAACAATTAGAAGCACAAAGATTAAAAGAGCGAGTAGAATATGATATTGAAATGATTCGTGAATTAGGCTACTGTACTGGGATAGAAAACTATTCCCGCTTTTTTGATAGACGCGTACCAGGCACGAGACCCTTTTGTTTATTGGATTATTTCCCCAAAGATTTTTTATGCGTAGTAGATGAAAGCCATGTGACTATTCCTCAAATTTCAGGGATGTATGGAGGTGACCGAAGTAGAAAAATGAATTTGGTGGAATATGGTTTTAGATTACCCAGTGCTATGGACAATCGTCCATTAAATTTTAATGAATTTGAAAACATCATAGGGCAATCCATATTTGTAAGTGCTACACCAGGAGAATATGAATTAGAAAAAACAGGCGGATTGATTATTGAACAGGTGGTCCGCCCCACCGGTTTATTGGACCCACCTATTGAAGTAAGGCCTACTAAAAATCAAATAGACGATTTATTAGAAGAGATTGCCATGCAAGTAGAAAAGGGAGATCGTGTTTTAGTTACGACACTTACGAAAAAAATGGCCGAAGAAATGGATCGCTATCTTAGCCGCATTCAAATTAAGTCAAAATACATACACAGCGATATTGATGCATTGGAAAGAGTTGAAATTTTAAGAGAGTTAAGATTGGGTATTATAGATGTTTTAGTAGGGGTCAATTTATTAAGAGAAGGGCTTGATTTACCTGAGGTTTCATTGGTGGTGGTATTGGACGCGGATAAAGAGGGCTTTTTAAGAAATGAAAAATCCCTCACACAAACCGCAGGTAGGGCTGCAAGAAATGTGGATGGTCGGGTCATTTTTTATGCAGATCAAATGACAAAAAGTATGCAAAGAACAATAGATGAAACCAATAGAAGAAGAGACAAGCAAATAAAATATAATATAGACCACCATATCACACCAACTACCATCGTCAAGAGTATTCAACAAGTAATGGCCCAATCGGCAGTATTAGATATTAAAGGGTATACGCTCAATAATATCAATATTAGAACTACAGATAATTTGAATATGGTAGCAGAGTCAGAAAATAGTTATAGTACTATACCTCAAATAGAAAAAGCCATTACTCAAACTAAAAAACAAATGGATAAATTTGCCAAAGCCTTAGATTTTATGGAAGCAGCAAAATTAAGAGATGAAATGTATAGGTTAGAAACGCAACTTCAACAAATGAAAAATAGCTAAAAAATATATAATGGAAGCTTTTATAGAATCTATATACCAAGGCCTATTAAAAACTACTTGGTTGGAAATGATTGCAGTTATTTCTGGAATCATTTCGGTTTGGTATAGTCGTAAAGAAAATATTTTAGTCTATCCTACCGGCTTACTTAATACAACCATTTATATTTATATCAGTTTACAAGGGCATCTAATTGGCGAGGCAAGTGTGAATCTTTATTATACCCTCATGAGCTTGTATGGCTGGTATTTATGGACCAGGGTAGATCCCGATAAGCAAACCATTCTTTTACAAATTACCAAGAGCACATTAAAAGATTGGCGAAACCAATTGTTATTTTTTGCAGGATTTTATGTAGTCATTTATTTTTCACTGGTATTTTTAAAAAAAGAATTTGCACCAGAAGCCATTCCTTGGGCGGATGCCTTAGCCAGCGCCTCTGCTTATACAGCGATGTGGTTGATGGCAAAGAAAAAAGTGGAAAGTTGGGTTTGGTGGATAGTAACCAATATAGCCTCTATACCTTTGTATTTTATAAAGGGGTATACTTTTACTAGTGTTCAATTTATTATTTTATTAATTTTAGCCATTGCCGGATGGAAATCTTGGTTAGAAAAAGTAAATACAAAGCACAACAATGAATAATCTACAATCATTAAAAAAAATAGTAGTCCTAGGCCCAGAGTCTACAGGAAAGTCAACCCTATGTGCACAGCTGGCAAAACACTATCATACTATTTATTGTGAAGAATATGCACGCACTTACTTATCCAAGGAAGGCACTAAATATAATTATGAGAACTTATTATCGATTGCACATGGACAGCTTCATCTAGAAGAAGAAGCCATCAAAAAAGCAACAGCTTTGAATAATGACAAATTAATTATAGATACCGATATGTATGTTATGAAGGTTTGGTGTGAGTATGTTTTTAACAATTGCCATCCCTTTATATTAGAACAAATTAATCATAGAAATTATGATTTTTATCTACTCTGTAACATCGATCTGCCTTGGACTGCAGATGAAATGAGAGAATACCCAGACGAAAAACCAAGACAAGAATTATTTTCTATTTATAAAGATATTTTGATCAATCAAAATACACCATGGGGGATTGTTGGGGGGGAAGGAGCGACGAGACTTAATAACGCCATTAAAATAATTGATACAGCTTTTTCTTAATTTTTTAACAAATCAATAATATCCTCATCCGTTTCTAGGTTATTCATCTCTCTTAAAATTTGAGGATAACGCCAGGCTACTCTACGTGTTAAAGGCGTAGCTGTAAATTTTTTAGGATTGGGAAATCCAGCTACAATCATGGCGGCTTGTTCTCGTGTTAAGTTTTTTGCATGTTTATGAAAATAATGTTGTGCAGCAGCTTCAATTCCAAAACAACCAGGCCCCGTTTCTATCACATTTAAATACACTTCTAAAATTCTTTTTTTACCCCAAACCCATTCTATTAAAAAAGTAAAATAAATTTCAGGCAACTTTCTTATATATCTTCCAATGCCCGAACCCTGCCACAAAAAAACATTTTTAGCGGTTTGCTGGGTGATGGTGCTGGCACCACCACCAATGGGTATTTTTGATTTTTTAGATTTCTTTTTGGGGTGTAAGCTTTTTTCAATTGCGTCCCAATCAAAACCCATGTGATCTGTAAAAGATTGATCCTCACTTGCAATGGCCGCTAATTTTATATTATAGGACATATCTTTCCAAGTAATATAGTCTCTTTTTAAACCTAAGCCAAAGGCATTGGTTATTTGTGTAATGGTAATGGGCGGCTCAATAAATTTTGTAATGAACACATATAAGATGGAGCTAATAAATAAGTATAAAATTATCTTTTGTATTTTTTTTAGCACAAACAATAATTTATAATATTTCTACAGTAAATCGTTTTCCTATTGGTCTATAATTAGGGTTGGACTTACGTATTAAAACACCCCCAGCCCAAGCCAAGACCCCCCCTATTAGTTTTGGAACATTGTCTTTTTCTAAAAGGGGATCTTTATTAGACAAAGAGTTAATAATATTAAGGCCTACATAGCCTATACCAGCTGTTATTAAAAAGGCACCATTTGTAAAAACACTATTGTAATAGCCTTTTTGTTTAGGAAAAGCAATCATTTCATTAATATGAAAAGTTAATTTTCCAAGTTGTAAGGTATCCTGTCCATAAGTACCAAACATAGTAATTGTGGATTGTAAAGCATACTGATTAATTTGAACCGAATCATTTCTAATCCAATCAATATATCCTGTTAGCCATTGTTTATTACTAAATTCAAAATTAAGATGATTGCCTACGGTATATGACTGTACTACAATCCCTTTGTCTTTAAACAATAAAATATGATTCCCATTTAATTCAGATTGAGCCTCTAGGTGGCTTACTAATAAAATTGCCAATAAGAAGGATAAAAGATATTTCATATTCACCTAAGCAATTTACGTTTTTATGTTTATATAAAACCAGTTCATTTTACAGGGTTCTTAATAATAGAAAGCGCCATAAAAAAGAACAGCACTAAAAACCAATATGATTAAGCCAGATAGGCGGTTGATAAGTACCATATTTTTTTCGGTTAATTTAGGCCTTAGCACACTAGCCAATGCCACTTTAGCTAAATCAGCTACTAATAAAAACAACAAGCAAGTTCCAAAAACAATTAACTTATAATGTAAGGCATTACTAGTTTCTTCTGCGCTTACTCCTATGGCTGCCGTCCAAGCAAACCAAAATAAAAATACACTGGGATTTAAAGTGTTCATAAAAAAGCCAGATGCAAAAATAGCAAGCAAATCTCTCTTTCTCATTGGCTTATCCTTGACTTCTTCACCTGGTTCAAATTTAACCTTTTTAAAAAATAGAGTATAAAGACCCATTAATAATAAAAATCCAGCGCCCAGCATAGCAATGATTGCCTTGTGGGTTAATACCATAGCAAATAAGACAGTAAAAATATTACATATAGTTAGTAGGGTAATATCACTTGCAGATACGCCTGCTACGAAAATATAGCCGGCCTTGCGTCCATTGGTTAAGCTTTGTTTTAAGATAGTAAAAATAACCGGACCAATTGAAATACTTAATAAAAATCCAAGTAACAAGCCCTTAAGTAGTGGAGCAATCATATTAAATAGTTGAAATAAATATTTTCCAATCTTCCAATAATGCTCCTTTTAAGACTCTTGGAAACTTATGTTGACCACCAATTTTTCCTTTGGTTGCAAGAAAGGCCATAAAAGTTTCTTCTTTTAATACCGTGATTCGAACTTGTTTTAATGCCGATTTTCTTTCTATTGCATAATCATCATTCAATGCAATTAATTTCTCGTCAATTTTATTTGCTAATACAATTTCATTAATATTTTGATCACAAGCTACATACCAATGATGTCCAAAAAAAGATCCTACTGGCTCTCCGGTAACAGAGTATTCCGGAATGGATAAATTTAATTCTTCACTCACCAATTGAATGGCTTTGTTCATGTTGTCCACGCTTAAGTGTTCACCTACTAAACTTAAAAAATGTTTTGTACGACCAGTAATAATAATTTCTGCATTGAGTTTGTCAATAAACTTAACGGTATCTCCAATTAAATATCGCCAAGCGCCAGCTGCCGTACTTATTAAAATGGCATAGTCTTTACCCTCCTCAATTTCATGGATTAAAAAAGTTTCAGGTGCTTCCACCATTTCTCCATTGGCATCAAAATTAATATCATCAAAAGGGACAAATTCAAAAAAGATATGTTGATTAAAAGATAGCTTCATTCCTTTTGCACCCTGTTTGTCTTGCCATGCAATGAATCCCTCGCTAGCCAAATAAGTTTCTACATAAGCAATGGGCTTACCTAATAATTTTTCAAATCCATGTTTGTAGGGTTCAAAACTTACCCCCCCATGTACAAAAAAAGCTAGGTTGGGCCATATTTCATGAATATTATTTAATTGATATTTCTCTATCACCATTTCAATACACATTTGAATCCAAGCAGGTACACCTACAATAAATCCAATATCCCATTGAGGCGCTTTCTCAACAATCTCTATTAATTTTTTATTCCAATCTCTTTCTTTGGCAATTTTTTTTCCTGGTTTATAAAAAGGCTGAAACCAAAAAGGTGCTTTTTTAGCGGTGATACCACTTAGGTCACCTGCATAATAACCCGGACCTTTTTGTAAATCGGTACTGCCACCAAGAGTTAACCAGCCTTTTCCAATGGAGGCTAAAGGAACTTCCTGATAATTAAACAAACTTATTAGCTGCTTAATCATGATTATTTTATTGCCTCTCAATAAATCATTGGTAATAGGAATGTATTTACTTGCGGACTCGCTCGTGCCACTGCTTAAAGCAAAATATTTAATTTTGCCCGGCCAACAGATATCCGACTTGCCCTCTAAGGATAAATGCCACCAGTCATTATAAATTTTATTATAATTATAGGTGGGCACATTTTTTTTGAAAGCTTTTCCGGGGTCTTTGCTTAATAAGATCTCATTAAAATGAAAGGCTTGTCCAAAGGAGGTATATCTAGCACGACGTAACAATTTCTTGAGCACACGCAATTGCGCTCTTTTAGGGCTTCTTGGAGGAATTCCAAGTGCTTTATTTATGTTTTTTGGTAAGTTAATCTCAAAAATAGGCATCTACAGACTCGGGTTTAATTTTTAAAGATTATCTACAAAAATAGGAATGTTATTCGAGCAAACGAACCTACTTTTGCCTTATGATTAAAAATACATTATTAAATGCCGTTGAAGCCGGGGGCAAAGTATTACAACAGTTTTTTAACGGTTCCTTTACAATTGAAAGCAAAGGATCTTTAAACGATCTGGTTACGGAGGCCGACCATGCTTCCGAAAAAGCCATTTTTAAGGTCATTCAAGATGCGTTCCCAACACATTTTATTTTAAGTGAAGAAACGGGCGAAATTAAGCAAGACTCCAATATTAAATGGATTATTGACCCTATTGATGGCACCATAAATTTTGCGAATGGCATTCCTATTTGTTGTGTAAGTATTGGAGTAGAAGAAAATGGTAAAATGATTCTAGGCGCTGTGTACAATCCAATGATGAATGAACTTTTTATAGCAGAGCGAGGTCAAGGGGCGACATTAAATGGGAATAAAATTAAAGTAAGTCAAAAAGAAAATTTATTAAGCAGTTGTTTGGTGACAGGATTCCCCTATCAATATTTAGATGCTGCTAATGGTCCTCTTCAAATTTTTGATAAATTAATACGTAAGGCTATTCCAGTTCGTAGATTGGGAAGCGCAGCGATTGATTTGTGCTGGACGGCAGCAGGAAGATTTGATGGATTTTATGAACACAAATTACAAGCTTGGGATAGTGCTGCAGGATTTTTAATGGTAGAAGAAGCGGGAGGTAAGGTAACTGACTTGGGTGGTAATCCCTACAGCCCTTACCAGCCTGGGATTATAGCGACCAACGGAAAAATACACGATCAATTATTAGCCGTTATAAAAGGCGGAACTTTATAAAATATTTTATGTCAACAGAAAGAACAGAAATAGACAAATTGGGTGAGTTTGGCTTAATAGATCATCTCACAGAAAACTTTGAAACGCAAAACGCGTCAACTATTTTATCCATTGGTGATGATGCTGCTGTGATTGATCATTTTGGCAAACAAACTGTTATTACCACGGACTTACTCATTGAAGGTGTCCATTTTGATTTAATGTATACCCCCTTAAAGCACTTGGGCTATAAATCGGTCGTAGTAAATCTAAGTGATATTTATGCCATGAATGCGCAACCTACTCAAATTACTTTGAGTATTGCTTTTAGCAATCGATTTAGTTTAGAAGCGCTTGAAGAATTTTATGAGGGCGTAAATATTGCATGTGAAAAATACAATGTTGATTTAATTGGGGGAGATACTTCTACTTCACAAAAAGGTTTTATTATTTCTGTAACCGCATTAGGCGAGGTAGCGCCAGATAAATATATAAAAAGAAGTACCGCTGAAAGTGGAGATCTGCTTTGCGTTTCGGGCGATTTGGGTGCTGCATTCTTAGGTCTAACATTGATGGAAAGAGAAAAAAAAATATTTATGGAGAATCCAAAAATTCAACCCAATTTAGAAAATGAAGATTACATCGTTGGTAGATTGCTAAAACCAGAAGCGAGAAAAGATATTTTAGAAATATTAGAAACACAAAATATTTTACCCACCTCCATGATGGATATTAGTGATGGGTTAAGTAGTGAGGTATTGCATTTATGCAAACAAAGTAATTTAGGTTGTAGAATTTATGAAGAAAAAATTCCTATTCACGAATCAAGTCGTGCTGCAGCTTTTAAATTTGGTTTAGATCCTACTGTATGTGCTCTCAATGGCGGAGAAGACTATGAACTTATTTTTACGATGAAACAATTCGATTATGATAAAATAACCTTACAAGAAGAGATAAGTGTCATTGGGTATATGTGTGATAAAGAAGAAGGTGCTAAATTAATTACCAAAGGGAAAAATTTGTTTGATATTACTGCACAGGGTTGGAATGCGTTTGGGAAGTAGAAAAGCAAAATGTTTTTATTTATTAAGCAACGATCATTTTAATTAATTCATGATTACTGCTTAAGCAGAGCAGGTCTGCTTTTCCACCAATTTCAATGGCACCTAATAACTTTTTATTTTTCATCACTTTAGCAGGATAAAGGCTGCACATTCTAATGGCTTCTCCTAAATCAATCCCTACTTCTTCTACTAAATTATTAACCGATTTTAATTGGGTTAATGCAGACCCACTTAAAATTCCTTTGCTTTCATATTTATCACCTACCAATTGATGTTGATAAATTCCAGAATGAGTTGTGGTTACAGCATCTGAAATACAGAATAATCTTTCTCCCATAATTTGTTTTGCAATTTTAATGGCAGCAAAATCTACATGGTATCCATCACTCACCAAACTACACATGGCAGTTTTGTGATTAAAGAGGGCTCCCACCATTCCTGGAGTGCGGTGCTGCAAAGCACTCATCGCATTGTATAAATGAGTAGCCACTGTAATCCCATTGTTTAAAAAATGAGTAGCTATTTCATAGTTAGCATCTGTGTGACCAGCAGATACTACAATATTATTTTTTTTTATTAAATCAATAATATTTTTATCTACTACTTCTGGTGCTAAGGTAATCATACTAATGTAGCCTTTGCCATAAGCAATTATTTCTTCTACTTCCTTAGTAGTAGGCGCATGAATTAAACTTGCTAAGTGAGCTCCTTTTTTAGCAACATTAATCCACGGCCCTTCAATATGAAGTCCTATACAACCCTTGCCACCATTGATTGTATATTCTTTTACTGCATCAATGGCTTTGAAAATTATTTCAATACTTTGAGAAGCAATGGTAGGCTGAAAATAAGCAGCACCTCCCGCTAAAGAATAACGATATATTTTTTCAATAGTAGCTGCTTCTGGATATTCTGATAATAATTTATTTTCTGCCCCATAAATTTGAAGATCAATGAGCGCAGGTACTACCAAAGGCATTGCATTTTTAGGATCATAACCTTCCTTGATAATACTTTTAATTTTTCCATTTTCAAATGTAATGACCACTTCTGAAAGCCATCGACTTCCAGTAAATAATTCTTGAGTAGACAAGCGAGTGAGCATCATGTAGGGGGATCTAAGTAATTATTGAATATGAAAAAAATCGGCATCTTTCCAAAATGGAAATTGGGATCGAGCATTGGTAATTTCTTCTTTTTGTAAGGTAATAGTAAATACCTCTTCTTCGTAAGCGCAGTGATAGAGCACTTCTCCAAGGGGTCCAATAATTAATGAGTCACCACTATGTGCGTTATTATTTCCGTCTAATCCTACTCGATTAACGCCAATCGTAACACATTGGTTTTCTATAGCTCTTGCTGTAAGTAATGTTTTCCAGGCATGATTTCTTTTCTCTGGCCAGTTGGCAACATATAATAGAACGTCGTATTCCGATTCAGTTCCTTTGGCTTGCCTAGCCCAAACAGGGAAGCGTAAATCATAGCAAATTTGTAAATTTATTTTCCATCCTTTCACACTTGCAATTAATCTTTTGTTTCCAGCAGTATAGTGTGCATCTTCACCAGCAAAAGCAAACAAATGCCTTTTATCATAATAACCTAATTCTCCATTGGGTAACATCCAAATAAGTCGGTTGTAAAATTTTCCTTCTTCATTAATAATGAGGGAGCCGGTGATGATTGCTTTTTTTGTTGCGGATAAACGCCTCATCCAGTCTATGGTAGGCCCATCCATGGTTTCAGCATGTATTTCAGGTTGCATACTAAAGCCAGTACTAAACATTTCAGGCAAAATAATAATTTCTGTGTACTGCTCAATGCCCATAATTTTCTCTGCCAAATTTGCAAGATTAGCACCCTTATCTTCCCAAAATAAATTGGTTTGTATGATTGAAAAACTAAGTGTTGACAAAGCTTGATAATTTTAGTGCTTTCCTAAAGGTACAATATTCAAATAAAAAAATTATTTCTTGTTTAATACCTGTAAAATGGGCATAATCAGGGCCGATTCAAAGCCACGTTGATTTAAAAAGGAATTGGTTTTTGCCATTCGGCTCATCCCCCTTTCCTCTTTTAAGGAATTCCATTTTTTGGTCGCCAAGGTTAATAGTGTTTTTTTATATGCGGCCTCTTCAATGCTATTCAATGCCTTTTTTATATTCACTGGGCTGACTCTTTTTTGTTGTAAAGCGTATTTTATTTTTTGCTTACCCCAGGATTTGATTCTGAAATGTCCCCTTGCAAAACTTTCGGCAAAACGAGCCTCATTTAAAAAATTATCTGTGATTAAATCTGATATGATTTCCTCTACTTCGGGTGTAGTCATGCCGAACTCATATAATTTATCTCGGACCTCTTGTTGAGCCCTTTCTTGGTAGGCACAATAATGCCGAATCCTTTGTATAGCTTGCTCTTTGCCTATTCTAATTTTTTGCATTTTGTCGATAAGAATGTCAATAAGAAATGCTAAAATAGCTTTTTAATCTTAAGATTTTGCATTAGTTTCGTTAGTGTTATTAAGGTTAAATTTTAAGACCCAAGCAGTCAAATTTGATGCCCAAGTCGGTAGAGGCAACCCATAAAAATAAAACCACTGAGTATTATGAAATTTATAGTTTCTTCCTCTTCTCTTTTAAAACACCTACAACAAATTTCTGGTGTTATTAATACCAATACCGTTTTACCTATTTTAGAAGATTTTTTATTCGAAATAGAAGATAAAAAATTAAATATTATAGCTACCGATTTAGAAACAGTAATGCGCGTTCAAATGGATGTAGAAAGCAAGGCCAATGGTCGTGTTTGTATTCCAGCTAAAATATTAATAGACTCTTTAAAAAACATAGCCGACCAACCACTTACGTTTAATATTGATAAAAATTATGCGGTAGAAATTACCAGCGATAATGGAAAATACAAAGTGATGGGAGAGAATCCAGATAATTTTCCAAAAGAACCCACAGCCGATGATACCACTGGTTTTAATATGACAAGCACGGGACTACTAACCGCCATTAATAAAACCTTATTTGCAGTAAGTGGCGATGATTTACGTCCAGCAATGACCGGTGTATTTTTTGAATTGTCTAAAGATGGCGTACAATTTGTGGCTACAGATGCGCATCGTTTGGTGAGGTATAAAAGAACAGATACCAAAGCAAAACAAAATGCTTCTTTCATTGTTCCTAAAAAACCGTTGAACTTATTAAAAAATGCATTACCAGATAATGATGATCCAATAACCATTAGTTTTAATAGCAATCATTTATTTGTGGATCATGGTTCTACTCAATTGATATGTCGTTTAATTGATGCACGCTTCCCCGATTATAAAGTGGTTATTCCTGCGGATAATCCTTATCGTCTAACGGTTAACAAACATGATTTCCAAAATGCTTTGCGTCGTGTAAATGTGTTTAGCAATAAAAGTACCAACCAGGTAGCTTTAAATATTACTGGCAATGAATTGCAAATGGCTGCTCAAGACATTGATTTTAGTTTTGAAGGAAATGAGCGCATGAGTTGTGAATATAAAGGGGAAGACATTCAAATTGCTTTTAATGCAAAATTTTTAATTGAAATGCTAAGTGCTGCGGATACAGATGATGTTTTTCTTGAATTATCAACACCTAGCAAAGCGGGGCTTATCAAGCCATCCGAGCAAGCAGCGGGAGAAGACCTTTTGATGTTGGTGATGCCTTTAATGTTAAATAGTTAATCCCTACCCGTTAAAAACAAAGTTTAATTGACTTTGTTTTCAAGGAAACCCGATGCCCCAATCAATGGTACATCGGGTTTTTTTATTTACATTTATACCATAATAAAATGCCCATGCTTGACCTTATAAAAAATTATTTTGAACAGATTCCAAGTTTGCATAGAGCCTTAATATTGGCAGGAGGCATTACTTTTTTTTGGCTGCTTGAAATTGCAGCACCCCTATTTAAATTTAATAACAATAAGTTCAAACATGCAGGGCTGAATTTATTTTTTACTTTCACTACCATTGTGGTCAATTTTATTTTTGCCTTATTTATGGTGAAAGCAAGCTATTGGACCGTAGATCATCAATTTGGCTTATTGCATTTAATTCAATTATCTCCATGGCTGGAAGCAATTACAGGTTTATTGTTACTAGATTTAATCGGGGCTTATCTAGTACATTTGATTGTACACAGAGTCAAATTTTTATGGAAATTTCATATGGTACACCATGCAGACAAGCATTTAGACACCACTACGGGAAACAGGCACCATCCAGGTGAATCTGTTATAAGAGCCCTATTTGCTATTTTAGCCGTATTTGTTTTAGGTACACCTATGTGGATGGTGATGTTGTACCAAAGTTTAAGCGTGGTGCTTACGCAGTTCAATCACTCCAATATTAAAATCCCAAAATGGTTTGATCAAAGCTTTGGCTACATTATTGTATCACCTAATATGCACAGAATACATCACCACCACAAGCGTCCACAAACAGATAGTAATTATGGAAATATTTTTTCTTTTTGGGATAGATTGTTTGGCACTTATAATTACACACCCATGAGTGAAATCATTTATGGTTTAGATGTAATGGATAATACAAAAGATCAATCTTTGTCTTATCAATTAAATGCACCTTTTAATAAGTCGATCAAATCAGACTACTAATCCAATCTAAATAAGACAATAACGCAATGACTAAAATAGGCGCTTTTATTCCTGCTCGCTATGCTGCTACCAGATTCCCTGCTAAACTAATGCAGTTGCTTGGCAATAAAACTGTCATTAGGCATACCTATGATAATACAGTGGCAACAGGCTTATTTGACGAAGTATATGTAGTAACAGATAGTGATATTATATTTAATGAAATTACTGCGAATGGTGGTAAGGCGATTATGAGTAAAAGAGTGCATGAAAGTGGTAGCGACCGAATTGCAGAAGCCATCGAAAGCTTAGACATTGATATTGTGGTAAATGTGCAAGGGGACGAACCCTTTGTAAAAAAAGAACCACTTGAAAAAGTAATTGCAGTTTTTAAAGACGAAAAAGTTCAAGTGGCATCTCTCATGCAAGTATTAACCAACAGCGATTTAATTGCAGATCCTAATTATGTAAAAGTAGCTGTAGATAAAAATTCAAATGCATTGTTCTTTTCGCGAAGTATCATTCCTTATCCAAGAAATACGGACACCTCAATTACTTATTATGAACATATTGGTGTGTATGCTTTTAAAAAACAAGCATTGCTTGATTTTACTTCTTGGCCAATGACTCCTTTAGAGGCTGCTGAAAAAATTGAATGTCTTCGCTATTTAGAAAATGGGGTTAGTATTAGAATGGTGGTAACCAAATATATGGGTGTGGAGATAGATACTCCAGAGGATTTAATTAAAGCTGCAAAACTTTTATAATTTAATATACATGAATAAAGGAAAACTATTTCAGTCAACGGTAGTTGCCGCTTTGGCTGGATTTATTTTTGGTTTTGATATGGTTGTTATTTCAGGCGCAGACAAACCAATTCAACAATTGTGGCATACCACTCCACTATTTCATGGATTTTTCATTATGTCAATGGCTTTGTGGGGCACGGTGATAGGCTCTGTATTTGCTGGAGCTCCTACTGAAAAATATGGCCGTAAAAAAGTTTTAATCTGGTTGGGCCTAATGTTTATTGCTTCGGCTATTGGGTCTGCTTTAGCTCAAGATCCTTATACATTTTCTTTTTTTAGATTGATTGGAGGTATTGCCATTGGTATTTCTTCTGTAGCAGCCCCCACTTATATTTCTGAAATTTCAAATAAGGGTAATCGCGGTAAATTGGTAGGTATGTACCAATTTAATATTGTCTTTGGTATTTTAGTAGCGTATTTATCCAATTATTTTTTAGCAGGATTTGGAGGTGAAAATGATTGGCGTTGGATGTTAGCAGTTTTATTAATTCCTTCTGGTATTTATACTTTGATGACATTGGGTTTACCAGAAAGCCCAAGGTGGTTATTCTCTATTAAAAATGACGAAGCAGGTGCTAGAAAAACCTTAGAAGAAGTAGGGGTTGAAAATATTGAACAAACGATTCAAGAAATTAAAATAGCTAATGAACAAGAAAAAATACAAGGGGGCCTAAAATTATTTACTAAAAATCATACTAAAATTATTTCATTGGCTTTTTTTGTAGCTTTTTTCAATCAGGCATCGGGAATTAATTTTCTTTTATATTATGCACCAAGGATTTTAGAAGAAGCGGGCTTTGCAAAAAATAATTCTTTATTAAGTTCGATTTCATTAGGATTAATGAATTTAATATTCACTTTTGTAGGCTTATGGCTCATTGACAGAATTGGCCGTAAAACATTATTAATTATTGGTTCTTTTGGATACATTATAAGCTTAACGATGGTGGCCTATGGATTTATTAATCACAGTGCCCCCGAGTTGATGTTAACCTTCTTATTGTTATTCATTGCCTCACATGCCATTGGGCAAGGAGCGGTAATATGGGTATTGATCTCTGAAATATTTCCTACTCCAATTCGTGCCAAGGGACAAGCCTTTGGAGCAAGCATTCATTGGATTTTTGCTGCATTAATTACTTTGATTACCCCTGTTTTTTTAGACAGCGAACATGGTATTTTTAAAGACAATCCTTGGCCCATATTTGCTTTCTTTTGTGTCATGATGTCCTTGCAGTTGGTTTGGATACTACTCAAAGTGCCAGAAACAAAAGGGGTTTCTTTAGAAGAGTTACAAAAAAAACTAGTTCAATAATCTAATCAATAGTATAAAATTTATGAAAAATATTTTTAATTTATATACCAAAACAAAAACTATTTTTCTTTTTTGTTTGGTATTTATTTTGATAACACTTCTATTACAAAATAATGTAGCCGCACAAGAAAAATTATATCAAGAACCATACCGCCCTCAATATCATTTTAGTCCAAAAATAAATTGGACCAACGACCCTAATGGATTAGTTTATGTAAAAGGGGTATATCATCTTTTTTATCAATTTAATCCATTTGAAAACTTTTGGGGACATATGACCTGGGGACATGCTACGAGCAAGGATTTAATTCATTGGGATCATCAGCCTATTGCCATTCCAGAAGAAAAAGATACCATGATATTTTCTGGCACTTGTGTATACGATTTAAATAATTCTAGTGGATTAGGCACCCAACAAAAACCACCCATGGTAGCCATTTATACTGGGCATATAAAGGATGTCAATCAATCACAACATATTGCGTTTAGTATTGATGAAGGCAAAACATGGAAAAAATACAATAAGAATCCAATTTTAGATTTAGGCAAAAAAGACTTTAGAGATCCTAAGGTTTTTTGGTATGCACCCAAAAAATATTGGGTCATGTGTGTTAATTTACCACAAGAACATCAAGTACAATTTTATTCCAGTGTTAATTTATTAAACTGGAAGTTTTTAAGTGATTTTGGTCCTAAAGGGGATACCACAGGCGTTTGGGAATGCCCCGATTTGGTGCAAATTCCAGTCCTTCATTCCACCCAAAAAAAATGGGTATTGCAGGTTTCCATGAGTGAAAAAATGCAATACTTTATGGGCGAATTTGACGGGATTAAATTTATTATAGATAGCAATCAAAAAACAATACTAAGGCCTGATGCCGGCCCAGATTATTATGCTGGTATTTCTTATGGTCAATTACCATCCAATCATCTTCCAACTAGTATCGCCTGGGCAAATAATTGGAGATATGCTGGAAAAATTCCTACTAGTCCTTGGAAAGGTGCAATGACATTACCTAGAAATTTATGGGCAGAAAATACAAATGGAGTTTGGCATTTAATTCAAAAACCCATTTCTAATTTAAATATTTTACGAAAAAAATTAGCTTATCAAAAAATAGTCACGGACACAAAAGACGAAAATATATCCTTAGAAGCCATTGGCATTAATGCCGATGTGTATGAGTGTGATTTTGAATTAAGCAGTGCTAGTAATGAAAAAGTGGGCATTAGTGTACTCAATGATAAATTTATGGGGATAGAAATTGGCTATGAACCTAATCTTAAAAAAGTATTTATCAATCGTACTAAAACGAATTCTTTTTCTGAAAAAGATTTTGCTGAAATAAGTTATTTTACCGCACCACTCAATTCGGCAACGGACAAAATAAAATTTAAAGTATTGGTAGATAATAGTATCATAGAAGTTTTTGTCAATGACGGAGAATCTGTATTTACGGTTCAAGCCTTTCCTATACATAGTGACAAAAACATTAAAATACTTAATACCACAACACTTGGCTCGGTAAAAAATTTACAAATTTATCCGCTACAATCTATTTGGTAATAGTTAACTTTGTTAAATTAATAGTGTTCAAATAATTAATTGAAAATATATGCAATTTCGCAATTTTAAAATGGTCGACTATGTAGTGTATGGTCGTGGTTCCTTTAATCAGGTAGATGAAATTATTGCCCCCCATCGTAAAGGGAACTTTCCAATGATATTTTTTTTAGATCATTTTTTTATTGGCAAACCACTGGCCAGTAGAATTCCATTAAGAGGAAAGGATAAAATTGTATATGTAGATGTAGCCCATGAACCTAAAACAAAGCAAGTGGATGCTTTAGCTGCCGATTTAAAAGCCGAGTTTGGGGAAGTCAGCGGTATTATTGGTATTGGTGGAGGTTCTACTTTAGATTTGGCCAAAGCGGTTTCCTTAATGATGACCAATCCAGGTTCTTCAGCAGATTACCAAGGCTGGGACTTGGTAAAACTACCTGGTGTTTATAAAGTTGGCATACCTACCTTAAGTGGAACAGGTGCCGAAGTAAGTAGAACAACAGTACTTACAGGGCCAACACGTAAATTAGGTATGAACTCCGATTTTACTCCATTCAATCAAATCGTATTGGATCCTGAATTAACAAAAAATGTACCTGCCAATCAGCGTTTTTATACGGGTATGGATTGTTATATACATTGCATCGAAAGTTTGGAAGGCACTTTTTTAAATGAGTTCAGTAAAAGTTATGGAGAGAAAGCATTGGATTTGTGTCAAAAAATATTTGTGCAAAAAGACAAATGGGATGAGGAAAGCGACGATCAATTAATGATGGCTTCTTTTGCTGGAGGTATGAGTATTGCCTATAGCCAAGTAGGGGTGGCACATGCCGTAAGTTATGGTCTTAGTTATTTATTAGGTACCAAACATGGCATTGGTAATTGTATTGTCATGAATCATTTAGATGAATATTATCCAGCAGGAGTAAAGGAATTTAAATATATGGTGGAGAAAAATAAAATAGAAATTCCAACGGGTATTTGTGCCAATTTAACAGAGGAGCAATTTGATACCATGATTAATGTTTCTCTAGGCATGAAACCACTATGGGAAAATGCCCTAGGACCTAATTGGGAAAGCCTTATTACGAAAGAAAAATTGAGAGATCTTTATGGTAAATTGTAATAATTAAATATAGAATATCCCCCTATTCATTACAAATTAAATAATATGAAAAAGGGGATATTTATTTTGTTTATATTGGCTTTTTTAGGCTGTAGTAAAAAAGAGGTTATTCCTACAGCACCCATTGTACCAGTGGTTGTATAAGAGCCTGTTAAATTTACATTTAGCCCAGATATATCTGCTAGCAATTTTTTGCTCGCTAAAGACACACTTGAATTTACTATTAATGTTAGTTCTAAAATGCCCAGCAGCGGCTTCATTTATTCTATTGTAATAACAAGAGTAGACACAGCTTTAGGAATATTTAAATTAGATTCTACTATTTCGCAAAATTCATTGGTAATTAAGTCTGGCGGATTTTTAGTAAAAGCGAATTATACAATTAAAATAAGTATAAGCTCAAAATCTACTTCTACGAATTCAGCCAATCAAAGTTTTCAAGTAAGTAGGGGCAGAATATATAAAAATTATTTAAAGACATCTTATGAGTTGTCTAATTTTGATACCTGGTTTTCTTCGGCTCAATTGTATAAGGCAGATGGTTCAAAATATACAGCAAACAATCCATTCATTGATGAACAATCAACGCAGGTAGATATTGATGGAGATGGACAAGAAGACCTTTTTTATATTGAAAGTTATGATTTAAATATAAACCCAACACCGAATCCTCCGCCTATTGTTTTTATGAATACAGGAACTAATTTAATACAAACCCCTTGGACAGGTGCTAATATTAAAGAACCACACAGCACTAAGATACTTATTGGAGATTTCAATAATGATTCCTTACCCGATTTATTTTCATTAGTTGCGGTGGATCCCCCTTATAGCTCGCCACCAGGTTTTTTAAATACTTTTGATATTTGTAATATTTTATTAAACTCACCCCAAGGTTTTACCAGAGAGAAAGATTTTACAGATCAAGGATTCTGGTATACTGGTTGTTCCGGCGATATTGATAATGATGGAGATTTAGATATTATTGCTTTTAATTTTCATAATCAATCCAATGGAGTGAAAAGTAGAATTATGTGGAATGATGGCAAAGCCAATTTTACTATTGATTTCAATGGTATTGGGGACATACCTGTTGTATATCAATCAGAACTTGTCGATATAAATAATGATGGATTTTTAGACCTTGTTATTATTTTTGTTCCAACTACTTTTCCTAGTAGAGTCAATGATTTTAGGGTTTTATGGGGTAATGGCAAAGGTTTTAGTTTAACTAATTCAAGTTCTGTAAGTATCTCGGGAGAATGGTATTTAATGAATTTAGATTTTACGGATATAGATGCAGATGGCACTAAAGAAATTATAGCAAGTGGGAATTCTAATAATCCAGTGGGCAGCGGCGCACCTATTTATTTCATCTCTTTATTTAAATCTACTGATAAAGGAAAAACATTTTCAGATAAAACTAGTCAGTACATTGATAATAATACAACCGGTCGCTTTTATCATATACGTGTGCAAGACATTGATAAGAATGGGCAATTAGATATCTTTTCTGGAGAGAAAAGAGATAATATTAGATGGGAGTGGAATGGCAGTAAATTTATAAGAAAATAATTTCTACTCTGCTTCTGCGACTACTTCTTTTACTTCAGGAATCATGCGTTTCATCATGCCTTCAATACCTGCTTTTAAAGTAACCATACTAGATGGGCATCCACTGCAAGAACCTTGCAACATTAAATTGACGATGCCATCGTTATAACTTTTAAATTGTATAGCACCGCCATCCATCTCTACCGCGGGCTTAACATAATTTTCTAATAATTCTTTTACACGTTTTACTACATCATCGTCATCTGCATGAACGGTGTTAGTGGCTTCTTGTTTTATTTTTGCTACTTCCTCTTCATTCACTACAACACCACCCGCTTCTAAATATTCTTTCAAAAAAGTTTTAATGGTAGGAATTACATCTTGCCAATCATCATTTTCCGTGGCCTTGGTGAGTGTAATAAAATTACTTGCTATAAAGACACTTCTAATAAAGGGGAAGCTAAATAATTCTTTTGCTAAAGGAGAGGCGATGGCTAAACTTTCATCAGCGATATCAATACTCTTCCCAGGATACAATAGCTTGTTGGCTACAAACTTCATGGTTTCTGGGTTTGGGGTCATTTCGGTATAAATGCTTACAATGGTATTGCCTGTGGTAATCATAGTTTCTCTTTTAGGTAGAATAGAAAACAAAATTAATCAAAAAGCCTAGGTTGTAAGTAGCTTTAGGCCAGTAGAGCCTTTATTTTTCCGATATCGAAAGAATATTATGGGACAATGCTCAATTTGGCATAGTTAAGCATGATCTTTTTCTCTCCATTTTTGTCAAAAAGGATCACTGCGATGGGATTATGGGCCGAACCTTCTATTTCTTTAATCACGCCAAATCCAAATTTCTGGTGTTCTATTTTACAACCTGCTTCTAAGGCAGACGGATCACAAGGTGTAAAATTGGCCGAAGGAATATGATTTTTATTGAGTGTATGCGGGGCTACTACCGGCAAATAGCTAGGCTTTGATCCCTCCGTTTTTTTACTCGTTGTTTTCTCTGGATCATTCCAGCTTTTATTATTACCTCCGTGCATTCTATCGTAAGCCGATCCCCAACCTGAACTTTGATTTCGCGCACCGCCACCTGAACTTGTTTTGTCAATTTGCTCTTCGGGCATTTCATCAATAAAACGGCTAGGATCGTTTTGAACCAATTGTCCATATCGATAACGGGTGTTGGCATAAGTTAACCACAAATGTTTTTTTGCTCTTGTTACAGCCACATAAAATAATCTTCTTTCTTCTTCTAATTCCTCACGCGTATTTACACTCATCCCACTAGGGAATAAGGATTCTTCCAAGCCCACTAAAAAAACGCAAGCAAATTCTAAACCTTTTGCTGCGTGAACGGTCATTAATTTTACTGTATCCTCATTGCCTGTATCATTATCAGCATCGGTAATTAAAGTAATTTGTTGTAAGTAAGCACCTAAGCTAATATCACCTAATTCACCATCTTCATTGCTTGGACTTTCAGTCCACTCTTTAATAGAGTTTAATAATTCTTGAATGTTTTCGTAACGCGCCAATCCCTCTGTTGATTTATCTGTAAATAATTCTTTAACAATGTTAGTATGTTTACCTACTTGAACAGCTACGTCATAAGCATTGTGCTTGGTTAACTGATTTTGAAAATACTTAATCATGGTAACAAATTCTTCAATAGCTGTAAGGGTTCCTGCTTTAAATCCAAAACCTTTTGCTTTTTCTAACACCTCAAAAAAGGTAATATTTTGTTCTCCTGCAATCACCAAACATTTTTCCATGGTGGTTTTACCAATGCCACGAGCAGGATAATTAATAATTCTTTTTAAACCCTCTTCGTCTTTGGTATTGACTATTATGCGTAAATAAGCGATATAATCTTTAATTTCTTTTCTTTGGTAAAAGCTAAGCCCACCGTATATTTTATAAGCAATACCTGTTCTTCTTAAGCTTTCTTCAAAGGATCTACTTTGTGCATTGGTGCGGTATAAAATGGCGAAGTCTTTATTATAAAAATGATTTCTTAATTTATTTTCCTGAATGGCGTCGGCAATAAATTTTCCTTCATCATTGTCCGTCATGGTACGCACTAACTTTATTTTATCTCCCGCTTCATTTTCGGTCCATAATTCTTTTGGAATTTGACCAATATTATTTTTGATGACATGATTGGCAACACCAATAATGGATTGACTACTTCTGTAATTTTGTTCTAGCTTAACCAGCTTTACATCGTCATAATCTTTTTGAAACTGTAAAATATTTTCAATCGTGGCCCCGCGAAAACTATAGATACTTTGCGCATCATCGCCTACCACACATAAATTTTCATGTACGGCAGCTAATAGTTTTGCAATTTGATACTGAACGGGATTGGTATCCTGATACTCATCAATGAGTATGTATTTAAACTTATGTTGATATTTATGTAAAACATCAGGGAAGTTGTTTAAGAGCTCATGCATTTTAAATAATAAATCGTCAAAATCCATGGCGCCATTTTTAAAACATCTTGCTGCATAACTTGCATAAATTTCAGCAATGGCAGGTCGATTCGATCTTGCATCTTCTTGTTTCAAAAAAGTATCTAATGCGTATTCAGAAGGTCCAACTAATGCGTTTTTGGCAGCAGAAATTCGGTTGTGTACAATATTAGGCTTGTATAATTTATCATCTAAGCCCATATCGTTGACTACTGCTTTAATTACCGAGCGAGAGTCGTCTGTATCATAGATGGTAAAGCTTTTTGGATACCCTAACTTATCTCCTTCCGCTCTTAGTATTCTAGCAAATACACTATGAAAAGTACCAATGTATAAATTACGCGCCTCTGTATTTCCTAATGCTTTTTCGACACGCTCTTTCATTTCGGCCGCTGCCTTATTCGTAAAAGTGAGCGCTAATATATTAAAAGCATCTACTCCACTATGCATCAAATGCGCAACTCGAGTGGTTAACACCTTTGTTTTTCCACTACCGGCTCCTGCTATAATCATCAAAGGGCCCTTTAGATGTAAAACGGCTTCTTTTTGTTTTTCATTTAACCCATTCAAATACGCTTCTTGCATAAGGCGAAGATACGCTCAAGAATCTTGATTATAGTGGTGGTGGAAAACTAAAAGTTTAAAAAATTAATTGTAATTAAATAAAAAGCCCCTCCCGAGATAAGGGAAGGGCTTTTAAAATAAGTTAGAAATATTTTAGAATCTTTATTTAAGAAACTACTTTTTTTCAAGCAATTGAAAGAACTGATCTAATTGTGGAAGTATTACAATTCTTGTTCTACGATTAGCTGCTCTGTTTTCTGAAGTATTATTTTCAGCTAATGGCATGTACTCGCTTCTACCAGCTGCGGTCATACGCTTTGGATCAATTCCATAAGTTTCTTGTAATACACGAACAATTGTAGTGGCACGCTTCACACTTAAATCCCAATTGTCTTCCATTAAGTTTCCAGAACTAATTATTTGCTTAGAATCGGTATGTCCTTCTACCATGAATTCAATATTTGGTTGAGCAGCTAATACTTTTGCTACTTTCCCTAATACTATTTTAGCTTTATCTGTTATATTAAAGCTGCCACTTTTAAATAATAATTTATCTGAAATATCTACATATACCACTCCTTTATCCACTTTAACATTAATGTCCCCATCGCTTAAATCTCCTATGGCGCCTTTCAAGTTCATCACCAAATTCATATTGATAGAATCTTTACGTGCCATAGAGCTTTGCAAACCTTGAATATACAAATCCTTAGCTCCAATATTGTCTAATGATTTTTTAATACTTTCTGCTTGAGCGCCTGTTACTACAGACATATCTTTCAATTGACTTAAAACAACATTGTTATTTGATCTTAAAAATTCAACTTGTTTGTTTAAATCATCAATGGTTGATTGCATTGACTTAGTTTTATCGTTTGCTTTTTCAGCATCAGATTTGCTTTTTGAAATTGCATCTTGGGCGTCACGGTACTTTCCTTGTAATTCAGCATAAGCACCATTTAATTGTCCAAATTTTGCTTCTGCATCTTGCAATTTTTTAGGGCTCACGCAAGAATAAGCACCTAGGCTAACAATAGCAAGCGCTAAAAAAATTTTACTTTTCATATTTTGTCTTTTTAATTGAATATTTAATTTCACTTGAGGTGTAAAAATACAAATATTGTTCAAAAGGTTAAACAATATTTTGTTAAAGCACCCCTAGTTCTCTAAGTCCTTGGTTATCCCTAAATTAGGTATATATCCTTGAAAATCCTTAAAAAATCGGACTATTTTATACTTATCTGCCTTTTCATCTTCTGAGACAAAAAAAGGTTCTGCAAAAACCACTTTTCGACTTGAGTAATCAAGGCCCACCATTACTATAGGGACATTGGCATTTTTGGCGATATGATAAAAGCCCGAACGAAGCTTGGTCACTTTTTTACGCGTTCCTTCTGGAGACAAAGCCAAATGAAAACGCACTTTTTTATTAAATAGGGCCACCACTTGGTCCACCATATTGTGTTGTTGATGCCGGTCAACGGGATAGGCGCTTAAATACCTCAATAACCAACTAAGCGGCGGCCAAAAAAGCTCACTTTTGCCTAAAAAGTGAACAAATTCAAAATGCATTTTTTTACGAATAGCCAATCCTACAAAAAAATCAAAACTATGGGTATGCGGTGCTACTATAATAATAGACTTAGGCAATTCAAAATGAAATTTGCCTTCAATTTTCCAACCTCTAACAGTAAATAACCACCAGGTAAGTAATTGTTGCATAAATTATATAACTAAAGTTAATGAAAAATAGCAACTTTTAATTAAAGAGCTGCATCCTTATTTAGCTGTTCAATTAAATCAGCATTCAATTTTGAATCTACCTTTTCGGAAAGGATCGGAATTAATTCTATTTTAGGAACTGTTACACTATTTGCATTTTTTTCATACCATTTATCATAGTACTTTAATAAAATAAAAAAGGCTTCCTTGTATTCTCCCTCTATAATATGATTGATAGCGGTTTTGGTTTCTAGCCCACCTAATCTTTTTTGAATTCTTAAAGTAGCATCCATTAAACTTTGTTTGTCAAATTTTCCATAACCCTTTAAAATAAAATCAAGCCTCTGGTTAAAAGGGATGGTTAAAAAATAACAAGTGCTATTTCTTATTAAATGAAATAAAGGGGTTGGAATTAATACGGTTCCAATTCTTTGGCTTTCATCTTCTATCCAAATAGGCGCGTTATTTTTATTTTGTTCAAGAAGAGAATGAGCCAATATATTTTCAAACATTTCTTGACTGGGTTGAACAGGTTGTCCAATCGCTCCATAGGCAGATCCTTTATGATGGGCCAAGCCTTCTAAATCAACAACACTATATTTTCTTTTTTGTAATTCTTGTAAAATTTCTGTTTTACCGGAGCCAGTATAACCGCCTAAAACCTTAAATGAATAGGATAAATTAAATTGTGCTAATACCCAATTTCGATAAGCTTTATAACCACCAGTAAGTTGAATTACTTTATAGCCGTATACATCTAATAACCAAGCTACTGCCGCACTGCGCATACCACCTCTCCAACAATGAATGAAAATGGTTGGCTTGGCTGAAGCATTATTTTTTTGTTTTTCATTGATCCAAGATTCTACCGTTTCAATCATACCAAGCATCTTATTTCCAAAAAGAGGCAGCCCTGCTTTAATAGCCGCTTCTCTACTTAGTTTTTTATAAGTAGTACCAATAATTGCACGCTCCTCGTTGCTAAATAAAGGAAGATTATGCGCAGTAGGTATATGTGCATGATCAAATTCTGCTGGGCTTCTTACATCAATAATAATGCCTGTAGCTGTTTGATTGATAAAATCCTCGATATTAATTTTTAGTACAGCCATATTTATAAAGTTAATCGCTTTATCTCAGTTTCAAGTGCATCCATTGAAAATGCTGAAAAGGGAGGCTGTTTAAAATTAAAACGACTGGCTTCGTCTAAAGCTACTTTCAAATTAAAATTTTCTTGATTATAACAAAGCGCCCAATTTTTTTCTTCCCATAATTTTCCTAAATACATTTGTTCTGTTTGACCTGGTGTAGGAATAAAAATTAATTTTTTCTCAAAGGGGATCAATTCCATCAGTGTGGTATACCCTCCTCTACAAATAATGTATTCTGCATTTTGTATTTCTTTTGCTAATTCAGGCGCTGCTAAATGCGGATAAAGAAAAGACTGAGCCGTTTGTTGATAAGCATCCTTATTATTAGGTGTCCCTGCAATAAGCACAAAAGGCAGGTTTAATTTATTGCCCGCTATCCATAATAAATTTTCTAATAAAGTTCTTTGTGGCTCAGGTCCCGACACGATGCCTAAAAAAATATTTTTAGACCCACTTGTAATTGTATTATTATTTGATTCTATCAATCTAGATAAGCAACCCATATACCATAAAGGGATGTTCGGTTTATTTGGAGGATTAGATAAAATGCCTGATAAATTATTAGGTCCTTCGATATCAGGTATCCAACAAGCAGAGAATCGATTTAACCATGCATAAACAATTTTTTGAAAAAGCTGGGTTGCCCATTTAAAAGGCGTTTGTAAATTTAATTGATGGGTAATAAATACAGAAGGCACTTGCTGATGATAAAAACCGAAACGGTTGTCGGAAATAATTAGATCAAATTGATATTGATGCTGCGCTTTCTTTAGCCAGTGGTATTCATAAATAATACTGTAAATAATTTTAGGAAGCTGAAATAATAAAACAATTGGGAGTACAAAGCCTCTTTTAGCATATTTGATTCTATAGCCCCTTAAGTTTAAAAAAGTAGCCTTAGGGATGGCTTCTTTTAAAATCACTTCATGATACCCTTCTGTTGCAATAAATATATGGTATCCTAATTTTTCGAATGTTTTAATGAGTGAAATACACCTTGTGGCGTGTCCCAAACCCCAATCAATGGGTGAAATACAAACGGAAGGCTTTTTCAT
>CANHLZ010000007.1 GCA_947461595.1 Bacteroidota bacterium
ACTCTATGCTATTTGCGAAAAAAATAATTAGGTTAATCCCTTTCTTAGGTTTAGTTTGTTTTTTAACCCCAACCAAGGCCCAAATCAATTCCCCATTTTCTAGATACGGATTGGGCAATGAAATTTTAAACAATCAGAATGTAAATAGCCAAGCAATGGGTGGTTTTTCAGCCGCTTATTCGCCCAGCATGAACAGCAGTTTTGGCCAAAGTGTCAATTTCAACAATCCGGCTACCTATGGTAATATTTACATGACCACCTTTGATTTAGGTATTAGTTTAACCAACAGTACTTTAAAAAGTGCTACCCCTGTAAGAAGCTACTCTTCTAACTATCTTGTTCCAAACTATCTAGCTATAGGAGTACCCATTAGTAAGGCTAAAAAAATTGGTATGGCTTTTGGGTTAAGGCCACTTACCCAAATAAATTTTTCTTTGGATGAAGCAAAAGTAATATCCAGTGGGGATACCGTTATCAATAACTATCAAGGACAAGGTGGTCTCAATCAAATTTTCTTTGGCTTTGGAAAAGCATGGAAGTATCTTAGCCTTGGATTAAATACGGGTTATAATTTTGGAAGGAAAAAAATTCAAAATATTAAATCATTTCAATACAACCCAGACTCTACATATTTTTACCAATCTATATCCAACACCAATACTTTATTGGGAGGCGTTTTTTTAAATCTTGGCTTACAAAGCGAATTTCCAATATATGTTGTAAAGCGACCAAAGCTTAATGAAAGAACTGAATATTCAATCAGCATTGGTGCTACCGCTACAATGGATCAAAGAATGATTGGTCAACAAGACAGTCTTCGCAGCATAGGAAGTTATTCTAGTACTGCCGAATCCAATTTAGATACCGTACTGTTCAGTTTAAATAATCCGGGAAAAATATTAATACCTGCTCATTATACAGCCGGGTTTGCTTTACATAAAAAAGAAATAAGCAATAGAGGTACATATGATCAATGGGTCGTTGGGATAGAGTATTCAATTAGCGCTTGGAAAGACAAATATCTATTTTATGGTCAACCCGATAATCTATCTAATTCATGGATGATTAGAGTGGCTGCTCAATATTGCCCCAATGCTTTTGATTTTCAGAATTATTGGTCTAGTGTAATTTACCGACTTGGTTTTTATACCGGCAAAGACTATATCAATATAGATAATAACGGACTAAAAGTCTCTGCTGTTACCACTGGCTTGTCTCTACCTATTAGAAAATATCGTTCCTACGATAATCAATTTAGTTTGTTAAATTTAGCCTTGCAAATAGGACAAAGAGGGACCAGTGTGAATAATTATAAAGAGGGCTTTGTTCAATTTTCAATGGGCTATAGCTTAAGCGACATTTGGTTTAATAAACGCAAATATGATTAATATTCAATATTATAAAACAATAAGATTAGCAGTTGCTTTTACGAGTAGCTGCTTTTTTATGTTGTCCTGTGAAAATAATGTCAATGATGTAAAAGCATTAGGTGCAAAAGAAGATGGCATTGATATTGGAAAAGAAGTTGCTATTTATATTAGCACAGACGGAAAAATAAGTGCCAAGCTCACGGCTCCGTTAATGAAAAAATATTTACAAGACAAAGGTAGAATGATAGAATTTCCAAACACCATTAAAGCAGATTTTTACAAAGACAACTTGAATGTGGAAAGCAAATTAACTGCTTTATACGCAAATTATATCGAGAACGAGAACAAAGTCTTTTTAAGAGATAACGTAGTCGTGTACAATGTACTAGGTGATACACTTTGGAGTAAAGAAATGTATTGGGATCAAAATACTAGCAAATTTAGCACCGATAAAGATGTAATCGTAAAGCAACATAATCCTATTGCTAAAATTTATGGTAAAGGTTTGGAGGCCAATCAAGATTTAACAGACATTCATATTTTTAAGCCGCAATCAAATAGCTATGCCATCATTTCAGATACCAGCGGTTTTAATCCAAAAAAATAATTAAAATGGAATACAGAAAAATGGGAAAAACTGGCTTACAACTTAGTACTTTAAGTTTTGGTAGCTGGGTTACTTTCCATAAACAGATCAATGACAACATTGCAGATGAGTTAATGGGCATTGCCTATGATGCTGGCGTTAATTTTTTTGACAATGCTGAAGTGTATGCATTAGGAGAAAGTGAAAAAATGATGGGTAGAGTGTTAAGTAAAAAAAATTGGGACAGAACCTCTATTGTGCTTTCCTCTAAAGCTTATTTTGGTTGGAGAGGCAAAGAAAACAAACCCAATCAAACTGGATTAAGTAGAAAGCATTTGACAGAAGCCTGTCACGAAGCCCTAAAAAGATTACAAACCGATTACCTTGATTTATACTATTGTCATCGCCCCGATAAAACCACCCCTATTGAAGAAGTGGTTCAAACCATGAATACGCTTATCCAGCAAGGTAAAATTTTATATTGGGGAACCAGTGAATGGAGTGGCGTTGAAATTATGGAAGCCCACCGAGCAGCTGTAGCCCTACATTTAATTGGCCCCTCCGTGGAGCAGCCGCAGTATAATTTGTTTGAACGTGTAAAAATGGAAAATGAGTACTTGGAAATTTTCAAGAATGTAGGAATGGGTACTACCATTTGGAGTCCACTCGCAGCAGGCTTATTAACTGGTAAATACAATGATGGGATACCAGAAGGATCCAGATTTCATATAGAAGGATTCGAATGGTTAAGAGATAGATGGTTGATGCAGGACAAAGTAAAAAGAGTACAGCAATTAGGTGCTATTGCAAAAGCATTAAAAGTTAGTACTGCTTCATTAAGTATTGCCTGGTGTATTAAAAATAAAAATGTGACTACGGCTATTTTAGGTGCCACCAGCAAAGCTCAATTATTAGACAACCTAACTGCTTTAAATACAGCTGTATTACTTACGCCAGAAATTATGGAACAAATAGAAGGTATTATCGAAACAAAACCTAAATTGCCTGAATGGTAATGACTAGTATTGAATTTAATAAACTCTATTTATGATTTTCGCTATAGTTGCATCACTTATTTTAATTGGCTTCTTCTCTGGTTATGAAATTGGTTTCGTAAGTGCCAATAGATTAAGCTTGGAATTAAAAAAGAAGCAAGGGAATAGAGCAGGGAAAATCATTGCAAAATTTTTGCAAGCACCTACTCAATTTATTGGCACCTGTTTAATAGGATTAAATATTTCCTTAGTCGTATTTGGGATTTTATTTGAACAATTATTAGATCAACTCCTTTGGGAAAAATTAAATATTGGCGCCTATTCAATTTTACTAGGTAATACGGTATTGTCTACTTTGGTGATACTACTCATAGGAGAATTGGTACCCAAGGCCATATTCAAAGCCAGGGCAGTATCTATGATTTCTACCTTTGCACCTATTGCCCATTTTTTTCATTTATTATTTAGACCTATTACTATTTTATTGGTGAATTTAGCTCAGTGGGTTTTGCAAACTATTTTTAAAGTACAAATAAGTAATAAAAAGGAGGCTTTTACCAAAGTAGATTTGGCGCATTTTGTACAACAAACAAAACAACAACAAGAGCAACAGGATTTAAATACAGATTTATTTGAAAATGCATTAAGCCTACCCGATATTAAAATTAGAGAATGCTTAGTACCTAGAACAGAAATTATTGGCATCGAACTTCAAACTAGTATTGAAGAATTAACAGCCTTTTTTGTAGAAACAAAACTAAGTAAGCTAATTGTTTACGAAGAAACTTTAGATACTATAGTTGGCTATGTACATCAATTAGATTTATTTAAAAAGCCAACACATATCGCTGCTATTTTACATTCCATTCCGCTCGTGACGGAGAGTATGAATGCGGCCGATTTAATTAATTTGTTTTCAAAAAAGAGAAAAAGTATTGCATGGGTGGTAGATGAATTTGGAGGTACTGCAGGAATTGTAACCATGGAAGATGTGCTAGAGGAGATTTTTGGAGAAATTGAGGATGAATACGATGAGCAGGAATTTCTTGAAAAAAAAATAAATGAAACCGAGTATTTATTTAGTGGGCGATTAGAATTAGACTACTTATATGAAAAATATGGTATAGATTTTTCAGCAGATTCTGCTGAAACCTTAAGCGGTTATTTAATACACAAACACGAGGCCATCCCAAAGTTGAGGACGATTATCCAATTGACACATTTTGATGCCGAAATATTGGCTGTAAGTGCTACGCGTATTGAAAAGGTTAAAATAACCATTCACTAATATTTTCTAGCTTTGGCTTACTATTTTCCCTTATAAACCTTAACTTTAGCCCTCATTGAAAACAATTCATGGCACTATTTGACCGATTTAAAAAAAGTGATGATTCAGAGATGTCTTTCATCGATCATCTTGAAGTATTAAGAGGCACCATTGTACGTTCTTTATCTTCTGTATTAATTACTTCCATTGTTATATTTATATATAGAGATTGGATTATGGACAACGTTATTACAGGTCCATTGAATCCCGATTTTGTTACTTATAAAGCTTTCTGCAATTTGAGTCATTGGTTGCACTTAGGTGATTCCTTGTGCATGCCGCCTGTAAAAGTATCCTTACAAAGCACCACTTTTGGAGGTCAATTTTTGAGTAGCATTAGCATGGCATTTGTAGGAGGATTGATTATCGCCTTCCCTTATATTTTTTATCAAGTATGGTCTTTTATAAAACCAGCTTTAAAAGAAAAAGAAGTAAAAAATACAAGGTTCATGATTTTTTGGGTGTCTTTGTTTTTCTTCATGGGCTCCGCTTTTGGATTTTTTGTACTAGGGCCATTTACCTTTAATTTCTTAGCAGGCTTTCAATTAGGTTCTAAAGGTGCTATTACTACCATTCCAACTTTTGCTGATTACCTTGATAACCTAACCAATTTAATTTTAGGATGTGGTATTGCCTTTGAATTACCAGTCATTGTATTTCTATTAACTAAAATTGGATTAATCACCCCAAAATTTTTAAGCACTACCCGAAAATACGCAGCTGTCATTATTTTATTTGTGGCTGCTTTTATTACGCCTAGTCCAGACTGGTACAGCCAAACCATTGTATTTATTCCTTTATATACTTTATTTGAATTTAGCATCTTTGTTTCAAGATGGGCTCATAAGTCTGTTAAGAAATCGGAAGAAGAATGGGATTAAAAATAAAGCTTAGCATAAAGCGTTAAAAAATGTTTCTATTTTATACAAGTAAAATATAATTTATGTCATATGTTTTTGATCCTACCAAACCCATAGCCTTAGGCGCTGACCATGCTGGCATTGATTATAAAAACGCCATCAAAATATGGCTAGAAGCAAAGGGCTACTCCGTGAAAGATTTTGGAACATATACTACCGACTCCGTCGACTATCCCGACTTTGCTCATCCTACAGCCAGTAGCGTTGAAAATAACGAAACCTCCTTTGGCATTTTATTTTGCGGAAGCGCCAATGGAGTTGCTATAACAGCCAATAAACACGCTGGAATTAGAGCAGGCTTATGTTGGCAAACCGAAGTGGCCGAATTAGTTCGATTGCACAACAATGCGAATGTCATTTGTATACCCGCAAGATTTGTAAATTTGGACTTGGTCAAAGAGATGATTGAAAAATTTATGACCACTGCTTTTGAAGGAGGTAGGCACCAAAATAGAGTTAATAAAATTACTTGCTAACAAAGGTATTAACCCATTCAAGAATAAATCATTTTTATACAATAAATTAATAGCCATGCGTAAATTATTATTTTTAAACTTTTTACTGATTAGTGTAATCACTCATGCACAAATAATTGACGTATCAACCGCCTCTAAAGCCATTACTGCTGATGGGTTAAAGGAACACTTAAGTGTTATTGCAAGTGCAGAAATGCAAGGAAGAGAAGCAGGAACCGAAGGAGAAAGAAAAGCAGCAGCTTACTTAATAAGTCAGTACAAAAAATTTAATTTAAAGCCTGGTTTTAATGGGAATTATAAATTGCCTTTTACATTGTATTTAGACGAAGCAGCTAAATCCGAATTAAAAATAAATGGCGAGTCGGCTATTTTGGATGAAGATTATTGGACGAACAGCTCTTACCTACCAACAAATGATTTAAAAACGAATGCAATTATTTTTGTAGGTGCTGACTTCAATGACAAAACCAAACTGGATGTTAAAGGAAAGATATTAGTCGCTACTGAAAATGAAGAAAATAGTTTAAGAAAAGTGGCCGCTGCTAAAAAATTGGGTGCCGCTGCTATGATTATTGTATCTAAAACCAATACCAATACGCCAAGTGCCAATACTGGAAGACCAAGATTGGCTCAAAAGCCAAGCGGATTTTCTTATTTTAAAGTAACAAAAAGTTTTGGTAGTAAATTGGTTGGGGGCAGTAAAGCCTATTCAGATGAAGAATGGTCTGAAATACCTAAAGGCGTTTATACCACGAATCTAGAATGGAAGGTTGAACAACATGCTAAAGAAATACCGAGTGCCAATGTAATTGCTTATTTACCCGCTAAAGAAAAAACAGACGAATACCTATTCATTACCAGTCATTATGACCATGAAGGCATTAAAAATGGCGTAATCTATTATGGCGCAGATGATGATGGTTCTGGAACAGCAAGTGTAGTAGCCATTGCTGGGGCTTTTGCCAATGCTGCCAAGCATGGATTTGTACCAAAAAGAAATATCGTATTTATGAATGTTTCCGGGGAAGAAAAAGGATTATTGGGTTCTAAATATTATTCGGAACATCCCGTATTTCCATTAGAGAAAACCACAGCCGATTTAAATATTGATATGGTTGGTCGAATTGATCCTACCTATAATGGCGATTCTAACAACTATGTATACATTATCGGTGAGGAAAAAATTAGTAGCGACTTACAAAAAATAACCAATAGTATTAACAAGGAAGCAGGTCATTTAGAAATAGATAGAAGATTTAATGATCCAAATGATCCAAATCGTTTTTACTACCGTAGTGACCATTATAACTTTGCCAATAAAGGGGTTCCAGTGCTATTTTATTTTAATGGCACCCATAGAGACTATCATCAACCATCAGACACCATTGATAAAATCAATTTTGATTTAATGGAAAAAAGGGTACGCTTTATTTTTCATACTGCTTGGGAAATTGCTATGAAAGATGAAATGCTTAAAAGAGATATGCCTTTGGATATGCCGGGTCGTTAAATCTATAATGCCCTTTAAAAATTAAGGACCTTTTATTTTTTTGAAGGGCCTTAAACTCTATTGTCCTAATATATAAGCAAAAATCAAAGGCACGACAATAGTGGCATCGCTTTCTACAATAAATTTAGGCGTATGAATGTCTAATTTACCCCAAGTAATTTTTTCATTGGGCACTGCTCCTGAATAAGACCCATAAGAAGTAGTACTATCACTCACTTGACAAAAATAACTCCAAAAAGGAACGTCGTGCCATTCTAAATCTTGATACATCATAGGCACTACACAAATAGGAAAATCTCCTGCAATACCACCACCTACTTGAAAAAATCCTACACCCTTTCCCCCACTATTAGCACGATACCATTCAGTTAATTCAACCATGTATTCAATGCCATTTTTAACCGTAGATGCTTTTAGTTCTTTTTTGATGACATAGCTCGCAAAAATATTTCCAGTCGTACTATCTTCCCAACCTGGTACCACTATTGGAATGTTCTTTTTAGCCGCTGCTACAATCCAGCTGTCTTTGGGATCGATCTCATAATATTGTTCCAACTCACCGCTTAATACTACTTGGTAAATAAATTCATGTGGAAAATAACGCTCCCCTTTCGATTCCGCTAGCTTCCAATATTTTACAATATGTTTTTGTAACCTTCTAAAAGCTTCCTCTTCAGGAATACAAGTATCTGTTACACGATTGTAGTGATTCTCTAATAAATCCCATTCATCCTGCGGAGTTAAGTCACGATAATTAGGCACTCTTTTATAATGACTATGGGCTACTAAATTCATTACATCTTCCTCTAGATTGGCCCCAGTACAACTAATAATAGCAATTTTATCCTGACGGATCATTTCTGCTAAGCTAATACCTAATTCAGCGGTACTCATAGCACCGGCTAAACTAACTAGCATTTTTCCACCTTCTAAAAGATGGGTTTCATAGCCTTTAGCAGCATCCACTAAAGCAGCTGCGTTAAAATGTCTATAATGATGTTCTACAAACTTAGAAATAGGGCCTTTGCTCATTTTTTTCGATTTGAAGCAAAAGTAAATTTTTTTATGGACATAGCGTATTATTGATCAATCTGAATAACTAACTTTACTTGGACAATCAAAACAATATGGAAAACAAGAACGTATCCCTTTATGCCGTTATATTAATTTTAGGCATCCCCTTTATTTATGCAACCTATTTATATCCTGAACTACCCGAAATCATTCCTATTCACTTTAATATCAAGGGGGAAGCGGATGGTTGGGGCGGCCGTGACAGTATTTTTTTAGGCCCTGGCATTATAGCTTTTGCAGGCCTTTTCACCTATTTCCTACTAGCCAATATAAAAAAAATTGATCCTAAAAGAAGCAAGCAAATGGACTCGGCATTTTACCAAAACATGGGCGTCTTAATCAATTTATTTTTGTCTTGTCTTAGTATGATTATATTATACATTACTGCTCATCCTGGAATTCCTATTGAGAAAGTATTATTTCCTTTACTTGGGCTTGCATTTGCAGCCATTGGGTGGTACTTTCCAAAATTTAGTCAGAATTATTTTGCTGGATTTAAGCTACCCTGGACGCTAGAAAATGAAAACAATTGGAATGCAACCCATAAACTCGCTGGAAAAGTGTGGCTGATTTGTGGTAGCATTCAAATAATAGCTGGTTTATTATTGCCTGCCGTTCCTTCCTTTATTATTTTCTTTGCCAATATGATTGTCATGATTTTAGTACCCACTATTTTTTCCTATAGAATGTTCAAAAATGGAAATAAAGTTTCCTAATAATACAAAATATTGCTGCTAAAATAAATACTACTATAAAATTATCCTCTTCAAAACTCCACTTAAAATATACAAATGAAATTAGCTACTAAATATATTCACGCAGGCGCCCATCCCGATCCAAGCACAGGCGCTATCATGACCCCTATCTACCAAACTTCTACTTATGTTCAGTCTGCGCCAGGTGTACACAAAGGATATGAATATGCAAGAAGTCAAAACCCTACCCGATTTGCTTTGGAAGAGGCTTTTGCTGTTATTGAGAATGGAAAATTTGGATTGGCTTTTGCAAGTGGCGTCGCAGCCACAGATGCAGTCATGAGATTACTTGTTCCAGGAGACGAAGTGGTGGCTGCGCATGATATGTATGGTGGAACTTTTAGATTGTTCTCTAAAGTGTATGAAAAAATGGGTATCAAATTTAATTATGTTGATACTTCAGATGCTACTAATGTAGCCAAGGCCATGACACCTGCCACTAAATTAATTTGGTTAGAAACACCTACCAATCCACTAATGAATATCAGTGATATTGCAGCAGTCTCCAAAATTGGCAACCAGCATAATTGCATAGTATGTGTAGACAATACTTTTGCTTCTCCCTATTTACAAAATCCATTAGACTTTGGTGCCACTATAGTAATGCATTCTGCCACTAAATATTTAGGAGGACACAGCGATGTGATTCAAGGGTGCTTGGTGATGAATGATCAAGCCTTAAGAGATCAATTGTATTTTATACAAAAAAGCACAGGCGCTGTTCCAGGCCCACAGGATTGCTTTTTAGTATTGAGAGGTATAAAAACATTGCATGTACGTATGCAAAGACATTGTGAAAATGGGATTAAAGTGGCCGCCTATCTCCGTCAGCATCCTAAAGTAGGAAAAGTATATTGGTGTGGATTTGAAGACCATCCAAACCATGACATCGCAAAAAAACAAATGCGTGGCTTTGGCGGCATGATGAGTTTTACTTTAAAAACAGATACAATAGCAGAAGCAACCAAAGTACTTTCTAGTACCAAAATATTTTCATTGGCGGAAAGCTTAGGCGGTGTTGAATCATTGATCAATCATCCTGCCAGCATGACCCATGCTTCTATTCCGCGTGAACAAAGAATTGCCAATGGATTATCAGATGGGCTAATTCGCTTAAGTGTAGGCATTGAAGATGCAGATGATTTAATTGCAGATTTAGCACAAGCCATTGGGTAATGAATGATGGCATTCATACAATGTTGGATCAAAAAGTAAAACAGTACAATAGAATTGAATTTATTGACAAGGATCCTATTTGCATCCCACATTTATTTACAAGGCAACAAGATATTGAAATAGCTGGCTTTTTTTCGGCTATTTTTGCATGGGGTAATAGAACCACCATCATCAATAAGAGTAAGGAGCTATTACAAAGAATGGACAATGCTCCTTTTGAATTTTGCACGCAACACCAAGAAAAAGATCTAAAAAAATTATTGAGTTTTGTACATCGAACATTTAACGATACCGACTTATTGTATTGTATTGAATTTTTTAAACATCATTATGCAAAACATAAAAGTTTAGAAAATGCTTTTTTTGTAGATGTACTTCATAAAATTGATCAAAAAAATAAACAAAAAAATGAATTAGAGGCTGTTGAGAAAGCACTCACGCATTTTCAGGCTTATTTTTTTTCATTAGAAGACGCGCCAGTTCGAACCAAAAAACATATTTCAAGCCCTTTGTCTGGATCTACTTGTAAAAGGCTCAATATGTTTTTACGCTGGATGGTACGTCAAGATAAACAAGGGGTAGATTTTGGCATTTGGAAAAAAATCACACCTGCCAGCCTAATCATCCCCATAGATGTCCATGTAGCGAGGGTTTCAAGAGCTTTGGGTATTTTAGACCGAAAACAAACCGATTGGCAAGCCGCTATTGAATTAACCAATTATTGTCGAACTTTGGACCCGAAGGATCCTGTTAAATACGACTTCGCACTTTTTAGCTTGGGGGTAATTGAAAAATTTAATTAATAGCATGGACATTAATTTACTAGCATTGGAAAAATTAACCACTCCTGATTTAGAGACCCTGATGAATGAGTTGATTAAAAATGATTTTTCTAAATTGGTACAATTACTTTATCGAATAGATGTGTCCGAAGCCAAATTAAAAAATATCTTACAGGCCAACCCCAATGAAGATGCAGGAAAATTAATTGCACAAGTCGTGTTAGAAAGATTAGCTGCTACCAAAAAGGCAAGAGAAAGTTTCGGTACTACTTTACCAAAAATAGAAGATGACGCAGAACGGCTTTAATTTTATTAATAAAAGATTAATTATAGGTCGCCTAATTGCGGACGCATCACAATATCTTCTACTACAGCTTGTGGGCTTAAATGTGCAGCAGCATAAATCATTTTTGCAATGTCTTCCGCTTCCATAATGCGGGAAGTCTCTACCCCACTACCGGCCCAGCTATTGGTATAAGTGGCACCAGGATAAACGCCTGTTACTTTAATGCCTTTATCTTTTAATTCAACTCTTAAATTTTTGGAAAAGCCATCTAAAGCAAACTTACTAATACTATAAGACCCTCCTTGTGGATAGGCTTGCAAGGAAGCAATGGAACAAATATTAAAAATATGTCCTGTTCCTTTTTGTATCATGGCTGGTAATAAAGCACGCGTAACATGGTAAGCCGAATATAGATTTGCTGCTATCTGAGTTGCTAATTGACCTTCTTCTTCGTCCATGATATTGCCTGGTAAAAAAAATCCTGCATTATTAATTAAAATAGAGGGCGTACCAAAACCAAGACACCAAAGTCCGAATGACTGACAATCTTCCTGCATGGATAAGTCAGCTACTTTACTATGTATAGTGGTAGCAGGGTATTTCACTTGCAATTGTTCTGTGGCACTTTTTAAACGCGCTTCCGTTTTACTACAAAGTAATAAAGTATGGCCTGCTTTTGCAAAAGCCTCCGCTATAGCATAACCAATACCCTGAGAAGCGCCTGTAATCAAAACTTGCATAAAATAATAATTAATAGATAACGTAAATAAAGAATAAAGATAAGAAGCAAAATTGTAAATTCGTTCAATACAAATACTTATTGATGCCCTATACAGACTTGTTTTTTGACCTTGACCACACCATTTGGGATTTTGAATTAAATTCAAAGGAGACTTTATGGGACTTACATCTTAAATACGAGCTAGCATCAAAAGGCATTAATGATTTCGATATTTTTTATAGCCAATATAGTGTGCACAATCATCGATTATGGGATAGGTATACCAAAGGCTTTATCAAACAGGAGGAATTGAGATGGAAACGTATTTATTTAAGTTTATTGGATTATAAAATTGCAGACGAGGCCTTATCCAAAGAAATGTCACAGGATTATTTAGACATTCTTCCTAATAAAAAAAATCTATTCCCCTACACCATTGAGATATTAGACTACTTAAAGCATAAGGAGTATAAAATGCATTTAATTACCAATGGATTTGAATCGGTTCAATTCAAGAAAATAAAAAATTCAAATTTATCGGACTACTTTATTGAAGTGATTACCTCAGAAGCAAGCAATAGTTTGAAGCCCAATAAAGAAATTTTCGAGTACGCATTAAAATGCGCTAATGCCAAAGTAGAAAGTAGTATTATGATTGGAGACAATGAAAGTGCCGATATTCAAGGGGCTATTAATGTAGGAATGGATTCTGTATTTGTCAATCACTTGCAAGTAAAGCCTACTGTGCCTGCTACTTATACTATTACGCATTTAAAGCAGCTAGAAAATTTATTGTAAGAAGCCAATCATTAATAAGATTACCAACTGGCAAGCACTGTAACTCCACCCTTTACTACATCCCCAATTTTTGCATGAATGGTCGCATTTACGGGTAATAGCAAGTCTACCCTACTACCAAACTTTATAAAACCATATTCAGCACCTTGTGTGAATTGATCATCTACTTTTGTATAATTACAAATTCTTCTCGCCAAGGCGCCAGCTATTTGTTTGCATAAAATAGTTCCCTTAGCATTTTCAATCACTACCGACCATCTTTCATTATCGGTGGACGACTTTGGATGCCAGGCTACTAAATATTTTCCAGGATGATATTGATTGTAAATAATTTTACCTGCCACTGGCACTCTATTCACATGCACATTGGCTGGACTCATAAATACACTTAACTGTATTCTTTTTTCAGTATAAAATTCATCGGGCTGCACTTCTTCAATCACCACCACTTTACCATCTGCAGGTGCAATAATGGCTGCATCGTTTAAAGTAAGCGTTCTATTAGGCATTCTAAAGAAAGAAACTATAAATAAGAAAAAAGCAATAGTGATGATAAAAACAATCCAAGCAGCTATTGTACTTAAAGGAAATAAGTAAGAGAAATTGGCAATATTTAAAGCCCCAACCAATAAAGCAATAATAGAAATTGTAGCAGCCCCTTCCTTATGTATGGTCATATTGTAAATTTAAATGCAAAGGTAAATCATCTACAACAAAAATTGAACAATTAACCAAACAAATGGGGTGGCCAATAAGATAGAATCAAATCTATCTAGAAACCCTCCATGGCCTGGCATCATGGATCCGCTGTCTTTTACTTGAGCGAGTCTTTTTAATTTGCTTTCTAATAAATCGCCAAAAGTGCCTGCAATAGCTGCAGTGAGGCTAATGATAAAAATAATTTTTTCTGACATAGGAATGTATGTACCCATTACCTTGGTCACCAATACAACAGATAATAGCGCCCCAGCAATAGTGCCCTCCCAAGTTTTATTCGGAGATATAGCAGACATGGGAGTTTTTCCAATTACAGACCCCACTATATAAGCCATAGAATCATTCACCCAAATGGAAATAATTAAAACTAAAGGAATAGCATACCCAAAGTCGCCCATCATGGTATTACTCATGATTTTTTTTAATGGGAAAAATAAAGATAGGCTTATTGAAATATACACTAAACCAACAAAGGACAAAGCCCAGTTTTGAAACTTAAATTGTTTTGCTAAAAAATCTGCCAAAAGCATTACTGCTGCCACCAATGGTAAAGCTATACTTCCAATAATTTGCAAACTTATTCCATTAATAAAAATATCAACTGGCCCAATGGCCATAAAAAGTAAGGAACCGAGTAATAGCAAACCCCACTTATGAATAAAAGAAATGTTTTGATAACCTGGCGTAATTAAGGCGATTAATTTTTGATATTCATACAAACAACCTATTTGAATGATAAAAAATAAACTAAAAAAAGACCATTGGTTCCAAAGCAACCCGGCTATCATGACTACCCCAAAAACAATTGCAGAAAGCGCTCTTACTTTAAATACCGAAAAATTAAAAGCCATATTTTAAAAAATTAAAATGAATATTGATTAGTTGGTAGTATTGCTAAGTTGAAGTGTATTAATGAAATCAACAGCCGCCTCATACATAGGCGCAGGTACATATATTTCTATTTCACCTAAAAAAACATAGGAAGAATCTTTTTTATTCATGGACCTGGCAGGTATTTCATTTTCATTTAGAATACCCATCACCATAGAGGCAACTGCCAGCTCCTGACTACTAAATACTTTTTTCCAGTCCTGCATCTTTGCTAATTTGTTTCAATTTAATTAATAATACATAAATACTTATAAAAGCAATTAAGCCCCAATACATAGGTAAATTTTCATCCATTGCTTTTTCAATTTTTGCGGGATTGTTTCTTACCGAATACAATACTACAATAGCAATACCATTGTTTATAAAATGAAGCAAAACGGGCAACCATATGGTTTTAGTAAAATGATAGATGAACCCCAATAATAGCCCCAAAGCCATGCGCGATAAAAATCCAAAATAAGAAAAATGAATGGCGCTAAAAAAAAGTGCAGTTACTAAGATCGATATAAATGGTTTGCCTGTCCAATCGGTTAATGTTTTTTGTAGGGCGCCTCTAAAGTACAATTCTTCAACGATGGCAGGAACAATCGCTACCGCCAATAAAGCATATAATAAATCAATAACAGAATGCATTTGGGTCATCGACACCAATGCTTTTTTATATTGTGCCTCTAAGCCTTCGGCCCAATTTTTAAAAGAAGCCCCAATGGGTATTTTTTCGGTCAAACTGCCTAGCGCACCACTTAAGACTAAACCAGCCAAGGCCAATGCAATCACTAAGCCCACTTGATGATAGGATTTTAAAGGAGCAAACCCCATGTTCTGAGTTAGATTCCCTTTGGTAAAAAAAGCAACTGCAAAACTAGGCAATCCAAAAGCTATGATAGAGGCCAAGGCATTGGCAAATTGAGCAGTAGAAGCATATTCCGGTTCTAAAATGACTTTTTGAATGTCACTCATTCCAATATGAAGTATGGCCGCTACTAAGGAAAAGCTAATCAAAGCACCCAAAATCATGCTAATTCCTGTAGCACCCAAAAAAAGGGCCAACCGCATGGGGGGAGTCATATTAAAAAGGGTTCTTGGTGTGGTTTCCATCTACATGCAATTAATTGGTACATTTGCAACCGTATCGGTTAGATGCAAGATAATGAATTCATATGGTTTCTATAGGTCCTATACAATTACCCGATTTTCCTCTATTACTCGCTCCAATGGAGGACGTGAGTGATCCCCCATTTAGAGCAGTGTGTAAAGAGAATGGTGCCGACTTAATGTATACTGAATTTATCAGTAGTGAGGGGCTTATACGCGATGCCATTAAGAGCAGGCAAAAGCTTGATATTTTCGACTATGAACGTCCGATAGGCATCCAAATATTTGGTGGGGATGAAGAAGCTATGGCACTTTGCACCAAAATTGTAGACACAGTGAACCCCGATTTAATTGATATCAATTTTGGATGTCCTGTAAAAAAAGTAGTGACAAAAGGGGCAGGCGCTGGCGTATTAAGAGATTTAGATTTAATGGTTCGCTTAACAGAGGCGGTAGTTAAAAGTACCAACCTTCCGGTAACCGTAAAAACAAGATTGGGTTGGGATGAGGGATCCAAAAATATTCATGAAGTAGCTTTGCGCTTACAAGATGTGGGTATCAAAGCTTTGGCTATACATGGACGCACACGAACACAAATGTATAAAGGCGAAGCCGATTGGACTTTGATAGGTGAAATAAAAAATGATCCGCGCATACATATTCCCATTTTTGGAAATGGCGATATCAATTCACCAGAAAAAGCTTTGGAATATAAAAACAAATACGGCGTAGACGGCATAATGATTGGACGCGCTGCCATTGGTTATCCTTGGATATTTAGAGAAATAAAACATTTTGTTGAAACGGGAACAAAAAGAGCTGATCCTACGATTGATGAAAGAGTGCAAGTAGCCAGAAAACATTTAATTAAATCCATGGAATGGAAAGGACCTATTGCGGGCATCAACGAAATGAGAAGGCACTATGCCAATTATTTAAGAGGGCTGCCTAATATAAAAGAATATAGAAATAAGTTAGTACGCATTACAGAACAAAAAGAAATTGAAGCCGTATTAGACGAAATCAAAGAAAAATATAAGGACATTGTTATTGAATCTGGCAAGATTATTTTAGAAAATTACCACGAACACTGCCCTATTAATTAATTGCAGCAAGAACTTCAGGCGCTAAAGGGTCTATGGTCATGGGGAAATAATGAGTTAATATCCCATTTTCATTAATCAAATATTTGCAAAAATTCCAAGCAGGCTCTTGATGACACCAACCATTAATGGTCATATCAGACAACCATTTATGTACTTCATTTTGATGATTCTTTTTGATGACTATTGATTTTTCCATTAAAGGAAAACTAACGCCATAATTTTTTTTACAAAAAGCTGCAATATTTTCATTGCCTCCAGTTTCCTGTTCTTTAAAATCATTGGAAGGGAAACCAAGAATCACTAATTTGTCAACATACAATTTACTTAATTTTTCTAAAGCTTCGTATTGTCCAGTAAAGCCGCAATCACTTGCGGTATTTACAATTAAAACTTTCTTCCCTTTTAAAGAAGCAAAATCAAAATCTTTGCCGTTAATGTCTTTACATTGTAAGCTGTAAAAAGAAACCAAGGGTGCACTATTGGATTTGTTGGTTTGTATTAGTTTTTTCCCTGTGGCTTTGCTAGCCCACATGATGGCAGGATACATGGTTTTTAAAACAGATTGTCGATAAGACATGCCCGTTTTTTTCATCAACAAAGTGGCGGATACCAAAACACCTAAAGCGATGGCAATTTTTATCATACTATTTTTTTTATTTTTCAAACCAGCTCCAATTATTTAATGCTAAAAAGTATTTCAACTTCTTAAAATGCAACTACCCAATTAATCTTTTCAATAACCATGCTTTGCCTTTATAGGGAGGATATTTAAAACCAGGATCTATCCAAGTGGTTGTTTTTAATACCGATTTAGTATGCGTAAAAGTGTCAAAACTTTGCTTACCATGATAGCCGCCCGTTCCGCTAAAACCCCTACCGCCAAAGGGTAAATCGTGATTGGTAATATGCATCGTTGCATTGTTTACACAAGCACCGCCAGAAGGCACATTGGTTAACCAATATTGTTCATCTGCTTTATTTTCGGTGAACACATAAAAAGCCAATGGATTAGGATTTTTATTGATGACCGCCAAAGCTTCGTCATTGGATTCATAAGTAAGAATAGGCAGGATGGGTCCAAAAATCTCCTCCTGCATAATTTTTGCATCTGCAGAAACGCCAGTCATAATCGTTGGCTCAATAAATAATTTTTCTCTGTTTGATTTTCCTCCATAAACAATTTCACCATCTCCTAAATAAGAAGTGATGCGCAACCATTGTTTGTCATTGATTATTTTTCCATAGTGTTCTGAATCTTCTGCGTCTTTTCCATAAAAAGATTGTATTGCAATAATTAGCTCCTTAATTAATTTATCTTTTAACTCACTGGGTACTAAAATATAATCAGGCGCAATGCACATTTGTCCGCAATTAGAAAATTTAGGATTAGCCAAACGACGCGCAGCCACTCTTAAATTTGCATCAGAAGTAATCACAGCAGGACTTTTACCGCCCAATTCTAAAGTTACAGGTACCAGTTGCTCGGCTGCATATTTATAAATAATTTTTCCAACCGCTGTACTTCCTGTATAAAAAATATGATCAAATCTGTTTTGCGTTAACAAAGGAGGTAATACAACACCCCCTTCTCCTTCTAAATATTGAATATAATTTTCGGGAAATAAAGCATGAATAATTTTTTGCATTATAGCAGCGGTAGCTGGCGCAAATTCACTTGGTTTTAAAACGGCACAATTACCACCAGCAATGGCCCCAATTAAGGGCGTAAACAATAACTGAAAGGGGTAATTCCAAGGTGCAATAATACAAACCACCCCCAAGGGTTCTTGTACTGTATAACTAGTCGAAGGCATATTGACCAAATTAGTAGCAACCGATTTTGGTTCCATCCAATCTTTTAAATGCTTAATGGTATGGTTTAATTCACTTAAGAAAAATCCAATTTCTGTTGCCCAAGCATCTTCGTCGGTTTTTTTAAGATCGGCATAAAGGGCCTCGTACAATTGTTTTTCATGTTCCAAAACTGCTTTTTTTAAGCGTTCCAGTTGGAGCAATCTGTACTCATATGGCTGGGTGGCCCCTGTCATAAAATAGCTACGAAGCTGGCTGAAAGTTGCAGGCATAAAAGGTAAATTATAGAGCAATTTAAAGCTAATTCATGAAATAAAGCTGTCCTTTATCAGTTCGTCAAATTATTTTCCATAATTCCGAAATTTTTGATAATTTAACAGAATCAATAACGATTATAAACCAAATACTGTTTTGCTATGTCAAAAAGAAAAGCGGACAACTCAAGAAGAGATTTCATACGAAATTCAGCACTTGCTCTAGGTGGATTTTATATTTTACCAAGGCACGTTTTAGGTGGTAAAGGATTTACTGCTCCAAGTGATAAATTACAAATAGCTGGTATAGGTGCTGGCGGAAAAGGAGAAAGTGATTTATATGCTTTTTACCAAACCGGTAAAGTTGATGTTGCTTTTTTATGTGACGTAGATGATCGTCAATGTGAAAAAAGTTTTCAAAGATATCCAAAGGCAAAACGCTATAAGGATTATAGAGAGATGTTAGAAAAAGAGCATAAGCATTTTGATGCATGCAATGTTTCTACACCCGATCATATGCACGCGGTACAAGCTATGGCAGCCATGCAATTAGGAAAACATGTTTATGTGCAAAAACCAATGGCGCATGATATATATGAAGCACGTATTATGACTAAAGCGGCACATGATTATAATGTAGTTACTCAAATGGGTAACCAAGGAGCTTCCGGCGATGGTGTTCGTATGTTGCAAGATTGGCATACTGCAGGATTAATTGGAGATGTGCATACTATTTATTGTTATACAGACAGACCCGTGTGGCCACAAGGGGTTAACCGTCCAATTTTAACCACACCTGCACCAATTCCTGCAGAGTTGGATTTTGATTTATGGTTGGGAACTGCTCCAAACAAAGAATATTTTGATGGTTTGTTACCATTTAACTGGAGAGGTTGGTGGGATTACGGAACCGGCGCCTTAGGAGATATGGCATGTCATATTATGGCCCCTGCTTTTGCTGTAGCTGGACTAGGTTATCCTATTGCAGCGGAATGTAGTGTGGCCACTCGTTATACTGCACCTTGGCAAAGATTGTCTGCACCAGATAGTGGTCCAATGGGCTCACATATTATTTTAACTTTCCAAGGACAAAACGGCAAGCCTAATATAAAATTACATTGGATGGATGGCGGTATTCAACCAGAACGTCCAGCAGAATTAGGACCCAATGAAATAATGGGCGATGGCGGTAATGGGGTAATATTTGAAGGCACAAAAGGCAAAATGATGGCTGGCACTTATGGTGTAAATCCTCAGTTATTACCAACCAATTTAACTAAAACAACAGTTGTACCTCAAACAGTGGATCGCGTTAAAAAAGGAGACAATGGGCACTATGCTGCATGGGTGGAAGCTTGTATAGCAGGTGCTGGAAGTGCAGAAGCCAAAGCCTTAAGTTCTAATTTTGACATTGCTGGTCCTTTAACTGAATCTGTGTTGATGGGTAATTTGGCCATCAGAAGTTATGATATTAAATCCACCGATAAAAAGGGGAATACCACTTATCCAGGCAGAGGCATTCAGTTATTATGGGATGGTCCTAACATGAAAATCACCAATTTCGACGAAGCGAATCAGTTTGTAAAAAGAACTTACCGCGAAGGTTGGAGCTTGGGTGTATAAAAAAATATCAGTTTCTCTTATTATAAAACCTCGGTTGCTAATGGCAATCGAGGTTTTTTTATCCATTTACAGGCTACCCTATAATAAGAATCATTCAATTTTAGGAAAATAAAATTGGTACCTTACACCTAGTAAATTTAAACTATGGAAAACTTACGCAGTCAGTTTCTGTTAAATCCGGAAATAACTTTTTTAAATTTTGGATCCTTTGGTGCTACCCCCAAACCTATTTTTGATGCCTATCAACAATGGCAGAGGGTATTAGAAGCAGAGCCTGTTCAATTTATAGCCTTTGATGGATTTAATTATTTAGCTGATACAAGGGCCGCGCTTGCCAACTTTGTAGGCTGCCCTGATAAAGACGATTTGGTTATGGTCACCAATCCTTCTTTTGCAGTAAATTTAATTGCAAAAAATTTTCCCCTACAAGAAGGCGATGAAATTTTAGCCACCGATATTGAATACGGTGCCTGTGATCGTACTTGGGATTATTATTGTAAAAAAAATAAAGCCACTTATAGAAAGCAAAAAATAAATTTACCTATCACCTCCAAAGAAAAGTTTATCGAAGATTTTTTTGAAGGCCTAAGACCCAGTACCAAAGCCATTTTCATAAGTCATATTACCAGTGCTACTTCTTTGATATTCCCGGTGAAAGAAATTTGTGCCATTGCAAAATCAAAAGGACTCATCACTATTGTAGACGGCGCGCATGTACCAGCGCACATTGATTTAAATATCAATGATTTGGAAGTTGATTTTTATACGGGTGCTTGCCATAAATGGATGATGGCTGCAAAGGGTTGTAGTTTTTTATACGCGCATAAAAGTGTTCAACATTTATGTGACCCGCTCATTGTAAGCTGGGGCTATAAAGCCTTAAAACCTTCTCATTCTACTTTTTTAGACTACCACCAAATGATTGGTACGCGCGACTTTTCTGCATTTTTGACCGTGGAAGCTTCCTTAGCATTTATGAAAAAAAATAATTGGCCTGCGGTTTCTAAACAATGTCATGAAATGGTATTAGCCAATGCACCACGTTTTTATACTTTATTAGGCACTAAACCTATTAGTCCATTGAACAGTGAGTGGATTGGACAAATGATCAGTATTCCTATCAATACTCCCGAACCAGAAATATTGCAAAGAAAATTATATATCGATTATAAAATAGAAGTGCCCATTATGCGTCAAGAAAAGGATGTCTACATTCGATATTCTATCAATGGATTTAATTCGGTAGCAGATTTAGATACGCTTTACAATGCACTAGAAGCGATTAAGAAAGAAGGCGTATTGATAAAATAAATTTACTTTAAGCCAAAGCAGCATATAATATCTCCACCGTATGTAGTGCTTTTTCGCCTGTACCATCTTTAATTTGGTGACGACAGCTAGTACCTGGAGCAGCAATGGTACAGCTACCATTATTGGCTCTTACTTTCGGAAACAATACCAACTCTCCAATATTCATAGAAACTTCATAATGCTCTTTCTCATACCCAAAGGAGCCAGCCATACCGCAACAACCCGAAGGAATTGTTTCGACTTTAAAGTTCGTAGGAAAGGAAAGTACTTTTACGGAATCTGCTAAAGAGCCCACTGCCTTTTGTTGACAATGCCCGTGCAATAAAATAGATTGTTCCCTTTGCGTGAATTGATTTTTTGTAATAGCCCCTGTCTCCATTTCTTTAGCAATAAATTCATCAATAAAGAAACTGTATTTGGCTAAATGTGTTGCTGGTGCTACATTTTCATCTGTGGCTAAATCGGGGTATTCATCTCTGAAAGTTAAAATAGCAGAGGGTTCTAGACCAATTAAGGGATTTGTTTCACTCACTAGATGACTCAATTTTTCAATATTGGTATTGGCTATTTTCTTGGCCTTTCTTACCAATCCTTTGGACAACCAAGTTCTTCCACTTTCTTCATGATCAGGAATAACCACCTCATAGCCCAATGCGCTTAATAATTGAATGGCTTTAATACCAATAGCTGCATCATTATAATTGGTAAACTCATCACAAAATAAATAAACCGACTTTTTTGGATCAATAGGTGCTATATAATTTTTTTGATACCAAGTCTGTAAGGTTTGTACCGACAGGGAAGGCATAGAACGTTTCAATGCAAAACCTGAAATCAATTTCACTAAGGACCCCGTAATGATGTTGTTGATAAATAAATTATACAAACGAGGAGCAATAGATCCTAATTTAGCAGCGGCGGTAAAATTGGCAATTAATTTGGATCTAAAAGGAACACCGTTAGCATCATAATAATGTTGCAAAAATTCTGCTTTCAATTTGGCCATATCAACATTAGAAGGACATTCGCTTTTACAAGCCTTGCAACTTAAACACAAACTCATCACGTCATAAATTTCTTTATGGTCATACCTATTTTGTTTATCAGAGTGTGTTAAAAATTCACGCAAAATATTAGCACGAGCACGCGTAGTGTCTTTTTCATCTCTGGTGGCCATAAAAGAAGGACACATGGTTCCTCCAGATAAATGTGTTTTTCTACAATCCCCCGAACCATTGCATTGTTCGGCATGTTGTAAAATATCTTGTTGATGAAAACGAAATATGGTTTTAAATTCGGGTGTTAATTGTCCTGGCTCATACCTTAGCATGGTATTCATGGAAGGTGTATCCACTATCTTATTAGGATTGAATAAATGTTTAGGATCCCAAGTATTTTTTACTTGTTTCAACAAAGCATAATTTTTCTCACCCACCATTTGCTTAATAAATTCTCCGCGCAAACGACCATCCCCATGTTCTCCACTTAAAGAACCATCGTATTTTTTAACCAAAGTGGCCACTTCTTCTGCAATCGTTCTAAATAATTGATTGCCTTCTTTGGTTTTTAAATTAATAATAGGGCGCAAATGAAGCTCGCCCGAACCCGCATGGGCATAATGCACTGCATACAAGCCATGCTTTTTTAATATTTCATTAAAGTCTTTAATGTAATTAGGTAAATCTGCTACATCCACAGCAGTATCTTCAATTACGGGTACTGCTTTTTCATCTCCAGGTAAATTACTTAATAGTCCCAAACCTGCTTTTCTTAAGGCCCATATTTTTTTAGCATCCGCCCCATATAAGACTGGGAAATGATACCCTAAGCCAGCAGCGCGCATCTCTGCTTCCACTTTATTGGTGAGTGCAAGAATTTCTTCTTTAGTTTCTTTTACAAATTCAATTACTAAAATAGCGCCTGGATCTCCTTGAACAAAAAATCTATTTTTACTTTGTTCAATATTTTCTTTGGTGCATTCTAAAATATAATGATCAATTAATTCACTAGCACTTGGATGATATTTTAAACCAATCAAATTTGCGTGCAAGGATTCATCAATTGAATTAAAATGTACACATAATAAACCTACTTCTTTGGGAGGGGCAGGTACTACATTTAATTTTATCTCTGTCATCAACGCCAGCGTACCTTCTGAGCCTGCAATTAAATTACAAAAATTAAATTCAGGGCCGCCTGCTGTAAAAGGATCCGACTCCACTAATACATCAATGGCATAACCAGTATTTCTTCTCATCACTGATTTTTTAGGAAACTCTTTTCTGATCTCTACTTGGTTATCATAATTACTAAGTTGAGAACGCAAGGATTTGTAAATATTTCCTTCTAAGGTATCCAAGTCACATTTTTTATGAAAATCGTCTGTAGATAAACTTGTAAAAACAGCTTCGGACCCATCACTTAAAAAAGCTTTTACTTCCAATAAATGTTCACGCGTACTTCTATACACCACCGAATTAGAACCACAGGAATTATTCCCCACCATTCCTCCAATCATCGCTCTATTGGCAGTGGAAGTTTCTGGACCAAAAAATAAACCATGTGGTTGTAAAAATAAATTTAGCTCATCACGAATCACCCCTGGTTGTACACGTACCCAACCTGCTGCTTTATTAAGCTCTAGAATTTTATTAAAGTGCTTAGATACATCAACAATAATTCCATTGCCTACTACTTGTCCCGCCAAAGAAGTGCCAGCAGTTCTCGGAATTAAGGAACTGTTATTGGCAGCAGCAAAAGCTATTAATTTAGAAAGGTCTTCCTTGGTTTTAGGAATAGCTACGGCCAAGGGCATTTCTCTATAACTAGAGGCATCCGTCGCATACAATGTTCTGATCATTTTATCGAAAAAAAGATCCCCTTCTAATGCTTGAGCAAGCTTTTTCAACTGTTCCTTCATAATTCAAAATTCAACTTGTCAAAATTACTAAAATATTGACATAGGCTAGCTAGCAATTCCTTTTTAAATTAACGAAAAGGAATTAAGTAATGAAATGATTAAACATTTTACGCTAAAAAGTCAACTACCAACTTAAAGTTTTCAAATAAGCGGCGTCGTCTTTGGCACAATCTAATTCGGTAGTGCCCGTGTAGGCTTCTTGTTCAACAATAAAGTATTTAACCCCTTGCGCAGTAGCTTGAGGCAATAAAGATTTATAATCAATGGTTCCTTTTCCAATGATACAAGATTCATGTCCTGTAGCCGTTTTAACTAAATCTTTTACATGTACTAATTTAAAACGGTTAGGGAATTTCTTCATATAAGCAATGGGGTCTACCCCTGCTGCAACTGTCCAATACATATCCATTTCAAAATCTACGGTATCAGGATTGGTAGATTTCATCATTAGATCTTGCGGTACAATACCATCCATTGCTACAAAAGAATAGTCGTGATTGTGGTAAGCAAATCGAATACCATTTTTCTTGGTAATCTCCCCACAAGCATTAAACTCATCAGAGAATTTTTTGAAATTATCAATTGATTTTTGAGCGCCTTTATGCGGACAAATTAAATACTTCATTCCTATTTCTGCCGCTTGCGCTGCCTTGCTTTCGAAGTCTTTGGTGTTATCACAATGTGATGAAATCATTTTCATACCTAAATCATCTAATACCTTTTTTAACTCTGTATTTTTCATGCCCCAAAAAATACCCTTGTCTCCTTCAAAACCTTCCAATTGCTTGTAACCTGATTTAGCTAAATGTTTTAAAACACCTACCGTGTCTTTATACAATGCTTGTTTCACTGTCCATAATTGAATGCCAAATGGATTCGTTTTGCCTGCCATCGCCATTAATTCATTGCGGAATGGTAAGCTAAATGCCGCTCCTGCCAAAGCTGTTTGGCGGAGAAAATTTCTTCTTGAGTTATTCATAAAATAATTTTAGTAAAGTAAGCAATGTGTTCAATTAAACCGTCGCTAAAACTGAGCTACTAAGTCGCCCAAGCTTTATCCCCTTTTTTATAAGGCACAGATCCTTCATATCTTCCAGGAACTGCTACGTAACGCAAAGCTTTGGTAGCGCCTACTTCAGAGCTAAAGAATCCCCATAAGGTTAATTCTTTAAACATTGTAAAATAGTGCTTTTGTTCCTCTGGCTTTTTCGCTTTTTGATAGGCTGCTGCTTCTGTATCCAAGGCAACTAATAAATCGTGGCGTTGTGCAGTAGTAGCTTCCATAAAGGACTTACCATTTGCTTTAGTAGAAGCTTCGTTTAATTTTGTAAACCCTGCCACGAAAGTGGTTTGGTCTTTTGCTTCATAACAATCTTTTACAATCACTGTCATAAACTCACCCACTTTTGCTTCTTTGGCACCAGGTGTATTGGTGGCTGGCAAAATGGTTTCTGCAATTTCATTAAAAAATGCAATATCCTCTTTTGTGAAACTTAAACCTGTAGCACCCGTAGTACAACCGGATAAAAAAGCTTCTGCGCCTAAAACTGTGCCGCCCATAATAAGGGCAACTCTTGATAAGGCTTCTCTTCTGTTCATCATAAAATAATAATTAAAATTTATAGATTATAAGTTTCCTTTTTTCAACTCCTTCACTGCAAAATCGGCAGCTCTGGCAGTAAATGCCATATAAGTTAAAGATGGGTTTACACAAGATGAACTTGTCATAAAAGAACCATCAGTTACAAATACATTGGGCGCATCCCACATTTGGTTATTGCCATTTAGAACAGATGTTTTTGGATCCTTACCCATACGAGCAGTTCCCATTTCATGTATTCCTCTTCCTGGCGTTCCATCACCATCATGCGCTTTTACATTTTTTACTCCTACTTTTTCTAACATTTCTTGCGCATCAGCAAAAATATCTTTGCGCATTTTTTTCTCATTCTCTTTTAATTCGCAATCAATGTTTAAAACATTTAAGCCCCACTTGTCTTTCACATTTTTATCCAAAGTGATTTTATTAGTAGGATCTGGCAACATTTCACCAAAACCACCCATGCCCATAGTCCAACCACCTGGTTCTGTTAGATTGTCTTTGAATTCACCACCAATTGAAAATTCAGCTACTTCATGTTTCCAACCCTGTCTAGTTCCGCCACCTTGGTAGCCAAAGCCACGAACATAATCACGCTTATCGTCTCCTACATTTCTAAAACGTGGGATATAAAAACCATTGGCACGACGACCAAAAGTATATTTATCTTCATATCCTTCAACAGTACCTGATGCACCAATACCTAAATGGTGATCCATTAAATTCTTTCCTAAAGCATCACTACTACTACCCAATCCGCCTTCCCAAACATCAGTAGCTGAATTCATTAACAACCAAGTACTATTTAAAGTAGAAGCGTTAACAAAAATTATTTTTGCTTTATATTCAATCGTTTTATTGGTTTCCGCGTCTAATACCGTTACGCCTGTTGCACGTTTTTTATCCTTATCGTAATTAATTTCAGTAACAATACTCCATGGTCTTAAAGTTAAATTACCCGTAGCCATTGCTGCAGGCAAAGTAGATGATTGTGTACTAAAGTAACCACCAAACGGACAACCCAACCAACATTTATTTCTAAATTGACAACCAGGGCGACCTTCATGAGGAACTGTAATAATTGCAGTACGACCAATAATTAAATGACGAGATCCTTTATATACTTCTTTTAATCTTGCAGCTACATCTTTCTCCACGCAAGTTAAATCCATCGCAGGTAAAAATTGACCATCAGGTAAAACAGCAATCCCATCGCGATTGCCACTAATGCCAGCAAATTTTTCTACATAGTCATACCATGGCTCTATATCTTTATAACGAACAGGCCAATCTACCCCATAACCATCTTTAGCATTGGCTTCAAAATCTAAATCAGACCAGCGATAGCTTTGTCTACCCCAAGTTAAAGAACGGCCTCCTACTTGATAGCCTCTAAACCAATCAAATCTTTTTGTTTCTACATAAGGAGAGTCTTTATCAGAACACCAATAATCTAAATTGGTTTCATTTAAAGGATAATCACGTTTTAAAGCAGGATAATCTTTAATCATCTGTTGCGTGCGCGTTCCGCGATGCGGAAAATCCCATGCTTCTTTATTAGCATTCACGTAATCTTTAATATGCTCAATATTTCTGCCACGCTCCAACATTAAAACTTTTAATCCTTTTTGAGTAAGTTCTTTAGCAGCCCATCCGCCACTAATTCCCGAGCCCACTACAATTGCATCGTATTGTTGATCTGCCATTTGTAAATTTTTAGAATTGATTGTTATATATTAAAAAATAAATTTAAACATCGCAAATTTTAATAGCCGTTGTTAAAGAGACAATCGGATCCTTGTCTGCAGGAATAAACTCTTGCGCGACGTAGCCTTTAAAACCAGTTTTAACAATAGCACGCATAATGGCTGGGTAATTTAACTCTTGTCTTTCATCAATTTCATGACGACCTGGAACACCGCCAGTGTGGTAATGTCCAAAATATTGATGATCTCTTTCTATGGTACGAATAATATCACCTTCATCAATTTGCATATGATAGATGTCATATAATAATTTAAAATTAGGAGAATCTAATTGTTTGCATAATTCAACTCCCCAACTAGATTTATCGCACATATAATCTTTGTGATCCACTCTAGAGTTTAACAATTCCATTTGAATAACGACACCTCTTTTTTCTGCATGCGCCATAATTCTTTTCAAACCAGTAACACAGTTCTTTAAACCAATTGCATCATCCATGCCTTTTCGGTTTCCAGAAAAACAAATTAAGTTGGTATAACCAGCGTCAGCAACGTAATTAATATGGTCGGTATAATTTTTAACTAATTGGTCATGGTACTGCAAAGTATTAAAACCCTCTGTCAAACTTATTTCAGCACCATTACACATAGTAGAGGTTAAGCCATTGTCTTTTAAAACTTTCCAATCGGCAGGACCTACTAAGTCCATTCCAATCATTCCAATTTCTTTAAAGTTTTTTGCTAAAGTATCAATAGGTATTCCGCTATAACACCATCTGCATGCAGTATGATTAATATTTCCTTTAAGCGAGGTTGAACTAGTTTGATTTTTCACGGCTGCTAAAATATTTGAAGGAATGACAACACCTGTTGCAAGTGCAGCCGATCCGGTTAAAACTTGTTTGATTAGTTTACGTCTATTGACAGTGGATGACATAGTGAAATTTTAAGGGTTACAAGAAATTTGATTGGTTAAATATAATTTTTATTTCCTGTTTTTAAAAAAATAATTGGTTAAAAAAGGAGGTAATTTGCAAAATAATAAGGAAATTGCTACTAGATTACGCTGAACGTGTTTGTACAACACAATCAAACGATTTTTAAGCCAAAAAATACTCAAAAAATGAATCGAAAATTACGAATGGGAATGGTAGGTGGTGGAAAAGATGCTTTCATAGGAGCTATACACAGACTCGCTGCCAACATGGATGGACTAATTGAAGTTAGTTGTGGTGCATTAAGTATAAATCCTGAAATTGCTGTTGCTTCAGGGGAAGCTTTGTTTCTTCCAAAAGATAGAACTTATCTTACTTATGATGAGATGATTAAGAAAGAAGCTAGTTTACCAAATAACGAACGTATGGATTTTGTAACCATCGTAACACCCAACTTTGCGCATTTTGCTCCAGCGATGATGGCTTTAGACTATGGATTTCATGTAGTCATTGAAAAGCCCATTACTTTTTCTTTGGACGAAGCAAAGCAATTAAAGAAAAAATTAGACGAAACTGGTTTAACCCTTTGTTTAACGCATACTTATTCAGGCTACCCAATGGTAAAGCAAGCAAAGGCCATGGTAAAAGAAGGTAAATTAGGAAAAATTAGAAAGGTGTGGGTAGAATATCCTCAAGGCTGGTTAAGCAAATTGTCAGAAAGAGAAGGCAATGCACAAGCAGCTTGGAGAACTGACCCAAAAAAATCTGGAAAAAGTTCAGTGATGGGAGATATTGGAACTCATGCTGCACACTTGGCAGAATATATTACTGGTGCAAAAATTACCGATGTATGTGCTGAATTAAATACGATGGTAGAAGGTCGATTATTAGATGATGATGGAGCAGTGATGTTAAAATTCGATAACGGTGCTAAAGGAGTTTTAATGGCATCGCAAGTAGCAGCGGGCGAAGAAAACGCTTTAAAAATAAGAGTGTATGGGGAGCATGGTGGAATAGAATGGGCACAACACGAGCCTAACACTTTACTAGTTAAATGGCTTGCACAACCCGCTCAAATATTAAGAGCAGGTGGAAATTACGGCGCTCATCTATCTACTGCAGCCATTCACAATTCAAGAACACCAGGCGGACATCCTGAAGGATACTTAGAAGCTTTTGCTAATATCTACCGCAACTTTGCATTAACATTAGGTTGTAAAATAGATGGTACAAAACCAACTGCAGAAATGTTAGACTTTCCTGGCATTGAAGATGGCTTAAGAGGAATGGCTTTCATTGATAACGTTGTAGCTTCTTCACAGTCCGATGTTAAATGGACACCTTATGTTATTTAAAATATAAATATGACAACAATAAAAGGACCTGCTATTTTTTTAGCACA
>CANHLZ010000008.1 GCA_947461595.1 Bacteroidota bacterium
CTCCTTATGTCATTAAGTGTACAAGCGCAAAAGAAAAAATCTAATAGTACTATTATTGAGACTGCTAAGCCAATTCCAGACACTGTATTTAAAAATTTACAATGGAGAAATATTGGGCCTACAAGAGGGGGAAGGGCCAATGCCATTAGTGGGGTAATTAATAATTCCAAAAAGTTTTATACAGGCTATACGGGGGGTGGTGTATGGGAAACAAAAGACGGAGGTATTAAATGGAAAAATATATCGGACGGCTTTTTTCAAGTTGGCTCTATTGGTGATATTGCTGTTGCAGAGTCTGACCCAAATGTTATTTATGTAGGCACAGGGGAACATGCTGTAAGAGGGGTAATGACAAGCTATGGAGATGGAGTTTATAAATCCACCAATGGAGGGGTTACTTGGAAAAATATAGGACTTGAAAAAACAAGACATATTTCAGACATAGCGATTCATCCAAATAATGCAGATGTTGTATACGTAGCTGCTCAAGGAACTGTTCATGGACCCAATAATGAAAGGGGTGTATACAAATCGGTAGATGGAGGTGCTAATTGGAAACGCGTGTTGTATATCAACGATAGCACAGGTATTGCTTCTTTGTCAATGGACATGAACAATCCGCGTATTTTATATGCAGCAGCTTGGGAGCATCGTCGTTTTCCTTGGACTGTATCAAGTGGAGGAAAAGGTTCTGCCATTTGGAAGTCGACTGATGAAGGAAATACTTGGGAAAAATTAACAGAGGGCTTGCCTGAAGTAATGGGAAAAATTGGCTTAAGTGTTTCTAGGGTAAATTCAAATCGTGTGTTTGCCATTGTTGAAGCAGAAAAGAAAAAATCTGGTTTATATCGTTCAGACGATGGTGGTGCAACTTGGGCTTTATTATCTAATAATCAAGACATTTCTTCGCGTTCATGGTATTATATGAAAGTATATGCGGATACTAAAAATGAAAACTTGGTTTATGTATTAAATGCACCAGTGATGCGTTCTATAGATGGTGGAAGAACTTTTACCAATGTGAAAGTGGGTCATGGAGATACACACGATTTATGGATTAATCCTAATAATAACAATGAAATAGCATTAGCCGATGATGGTGGTGGAGAAATTAGTTATGACCAAGCCAATTCTTGGTCTTCTATCATGAATCAGAGTACTGCACAATTTTACAGAGTCAATACCGATAATACGTTTCCATACAAAGTATATGGCGGCCAGCAAGATAATTCTTCAGTAATTATTTCAAGTAGAAATAATGCAGGCGCTATTACAGTAAGTGATTGGACAGCTGGAGCAGGATGCGAATCGGCTTATTTAACTTTTGATCCAAATAATCCTGAACAAGTATATGGAGGTTGTTATCAAGGGTACATTGAGGTATTAAATACTAAAACAAACGAATCAAAAGATATTCAAGCCTATCCAAGTTTAAATTTAGCAGTTCAACCTAAGGATATGAAATATCGATTTAACTGGAACGCGCCAATTGTAACTTCAATGCACAATCCTAAGGTAATTTATCATGCAGCGAATGTATTGCTAAAGACAACAGATGGTGGTTTAAGTTGGAAAGCAATTAGCCCAGACTTAACTAGAAATGAAAAAGCCAAACAAGGACCAGGCGGAGTGCCATTTACCAATGAAGGTGCTGGTGGAGAAAACTATAATACTATATTTTATGTAAGTGAATCTCCATTAGATGCCAACACTATTTATACAGGGAGTGATTGTGGTTTTGTTTATGTAACCACTGATGGAGGTACTAATTGGAAAAATATTACACCTGCCGATTTGCAAGAGTCTCAAATTAATAGCATTGAGGTATCTTCCTTTGATAAAGGAGTAGTATATGTTAGTGCTACTAGATATAAATTAAATGACTATGCCTCTTACACTTATAAGACAACTGATAATGGGGCAACGTGGACAAAAATAAATAAAGGAGTTAAAGAATCAGATTTTATAAAAGTAATTAGAGAAGATAAAAAGCAAAAAAATATTTTATATGCTGGTAGCGAGAGAGGATTTTATATTTCTAATGATGCAGGAAATACATGGGCAACAATGCAATTAAATTTACCTATTGTTCCTGTTACCGATATTATGATTAGAGACAATGATTTGGTAGCGGCCACTGCAGGTAGAGCTTTCTGGATTTTAGATGACATAAGTGCCATTCAACAAAATACTTCATTCGATATTGCAGGAGAAGTAAAATTAATAATGCCAAAGCCTGCTTATAAATATGGCTCAGGAAATGGTTTGCCAGAAAAAAATGGGGAAGGACAAAATGCTCCAGAAGGAGTGATATTAGATTACTATTTACCTGCAACGCTTAACGAAAAGGATACGGTAACATTAGAAATCATAGGTAGTAATGGACAAGTAATTAGATCTTATACCAATATAAAAGATGACAAGTATAAAAGATATCCTGGAGGACCATCGCCAGAAACTTTATTAAGCAGTAAAAAAGGCCACAATAGATTTCTATGGAATTTTAGAACCCATTCAGAAAGTCCAGAGGTAAATGGGGTGTTTGTATTAGGCAGTTATGCTGGTTATGCGGTTTCGCCAGGTGCCTATCAGGCCAAATTAACACTTCATCCAAAAAATACCGATTCATCTAAAGCTCAAACAAGCAGCACTGCTATCACCGTATTACCTAATCCATTTATTAAAGCAAGTAAAGAGGATTGGGAATTACAACAAAGTACACTTGCAACTATTAGTAAAAGTATTAAGGATGTGCATACTTCAGTGAATAATTTAAGAAAATTAAAAAAGCAATTACAGTATTACAGTGAAACCTTAGCTAGTATCCCAGATGCCAAAGCACTTAAAGAAGAAGCTGGTAGAATAATTACTAATATTGATACATGGGAAGCTAATATTGTAGAAAGTAGAACACAGAATGGACAGGATGTAATTAACTGGCCAAGCAAATTAAATGTTGAATTCTTTTATATCAAAGGGTTGGTAGATGTTAGTGACCCAGTGGTAACCAATGGGGTAAAAAATAAATTAGTGGATTTGCAAGCTAGCTGGGACAAAGAGAAATTAAAGTTAGAAGCAATTTACGAAGCCATTAAGCTTTTTAATAACCAATTTAAAAATGCCAATATCTCTGCACTACAATTATAACTAAAAATAAGAACCTACGTTAAACAAAGGGCCCACGTCAAGTGGGCCCTTTGTTTTTTAAGTGAGGTTGGCGATAGTTTTTTGCATCAATGATTTATTCTACTATGGCTTCCGCCTCAATTTCAACCAAATATTCTTCACCAATTAAATTAGCTTCAACCATAGTGTTCACTGGTTGTATAGTAGCAAAACGTTGTCCATGCGCTCTGGCAATGGCTTCCCATTGATTGATATTTTTTATAAATACCCTGGTGCGTACAATGTCTTCTAATTTACCACCTAAGGATTGAATGGCGCCCTCAATTTTATCAAAAATAAAATGGGCTTGTGCTGCAGGATCATTTCCTCCAATCAAATGAGAACCATGTGTAGCCGTGGTTCCAGAAACTAAAATTCTATTGCCTTTGCGAACGGCACGACTATAGCCAGCCATGGTTTCCCAACTGGTCCCTGACAAAGCCTTGGTTTTTCCACTGGCATCTTTTATGGTTGGATAAGGGGAAGCAATTTCTTTTACATGATGACTTAAATCGCCACTCGCAGTTAAAAATGGGGGCTTACGGTATTCATCTCCACAATCACCTGGAATACTATTTCCTTGAGCCAATATTTTTTTGATTGCTTCACGCTCAGTTTCCAAAAGGGTCAATGTAAGAATTTTTTTATTTTCATCAATATGTGCTGATGTGCCCAATCTCGCACCCACAATTACTCCGCCTACTGCAGGTAAGTCTTTGATGTAAGTACTAGCAATAGTTGCAATGGATAAGGAGTATTTTTTGGCTACTTTATCTAATAAGACTAACAAGGTTTGGTACCAATCCCAACCACCTGCGGCATCAATGTATCTTTTGTATTTCATCTGTGACCAAGTTAAGGCATCATTGATTGCTGGTTCTGGTTGACGAAGCCATTTTTCGCTAAAAAATCCACCTGCCACTGTGCCAAAGGCCAATATTTTTATATTGTGTGCTAAGCAAGTAGCCGTCATTTTATTGGCAGCGCGTTGATCCAGCAAGGAATAACATATTTGATTGCTGACTATAGGGATGCCTGTTTGTATCACCATGTTTAAATGCGCTTCATCAAAATTGGTCAATCCTATATTGGCAATCAATCCTTCTTCTTTTAATTTTTGTAAACCAAACAAACAATCTAACCAACTAGGGTCGGCATAATTCCAAGCATGAAATTGAAGTAACTGAATTTGTTCTACTTGTAATTTTTTTATGGATGATTTTACTGCTTCTTGAATTTTTGCAGGACTAATGGCACCTGGGCTTGGTACCCATTTGGTTAATAGTTGAATATCATTAAGCCCATAGGTGTTTTTAAACACACCCGAAATTTCTTCAGCAGATCCATAATGGTCGGCCATATCAAAACTGGTAAATCCTTGCTCATAATAACTGTGTAAGGCCTTGGCTGCTACTATAGGGTCTAATTTTTGGTTGTTTCTTTCCAAATCTGCCACCTGCCATAAGCCAATGAGTGCTTTAGAAATAGTTAGAGAGTCGCTTAGTTTTGTAGTAGTCATAGTATTCATCTTTCGATTTATTCTGAAGGTAAATTTTTAAAATAGCCCGCATCAAAACTACCAGATTTTTTTAGTTGATTCCAATAGATAGTAAAAATAATACTTGCGAGCATCATGACTGCTGTAAATACATAAGTGGCATGAAAATACCAGGCAGTTTTGGTAGCACTTACATCATTCACTATATTAATAATGAGTAAAGCACTAAGGCTAATTAAACCCAAACAAGCAATTAGCTTTTGCAGCAGCTTATTTTTTATCACGGTAATTTGATTGCCTAGTATTGGATTGTTCTGATGAATTAACAAAACAGCGATGCATATTAATATAAAATTCACCAGCATGGCAATGACCATAATGTCGATGCCTAAAAAAATATCACTTGCAAAATGGCTGCCTACTATGCCTAAACTTGAAACGATGCCGCTAAAGAAAATGGCCCAATGGGGTGTTTTATAGCTAGGGTGTATATTGCTTAAAAATGAAGGAAACAGTTTGTCTTTAGACCAGGCAAATAAAAGTCTGGATACCGACAATATCATAGAAGGTAAATCTTTTAACAATGCAATGCAAGCACCCAGCATGATTAATACTGACCAAAAGGGAGGCAATACATAATTCAATAAGGTAGTGGCCGATATGTCTTTTTTATTGGCTAAATCTTGTATAAAATTCCAAGGCGCAATTTTATAAACACTAAAAGTAAATAGCAAATAAAATAAACTTACACTAATGATGGTGATAATAATGGCCCTGGGCAATGATTTGCTTGGATTTTTTGCTTCTCCACCTGCTTGGGCAATAGAATCAAAACCAATAAAACTTGCAAATAAAATGCCGCTGGCAGAAATAAATTGTTGCCAATTGAATGTTCCTTGTAGATGTTTAATAACTATTCCATCTTTATTTAGTACACCTTGTATAAAATCCTTTTCGCTATAAATAAATCCAGCTACTATTACAATGCTCGCCAAAATAAAAGTTATGATCACTAGGCCAATGATGGTCAATTGATAAGTTTTGACACCAAAAATATTGACGACAATACAAAGCCATAATAAACCTAAGGATAAGAATAATTTAGTATTGCTATTTTCAAAAAAATGAACAAGATTTATCCAATCCATGGCGGCGCATACATCTCTAAAAAAGGGTACGACCATATAAGACACCACCCCTATGACAATGGATAAGCCAAACCATTGAGCAAAGCTGGCTACAAATCCCCAGTAAGGATGAATGGATCTACTGGCATACACATAACTACCTCCAGCCCTAGGCATAGCACTGGCTAAAATGGCATAAGTGAGTGCAGCAAAGACAGCGGGTATTGAGGCAACAAAAAATGCAGGTAGTAAATAAGGGCCAATACCAGGTATATTTTTTTGCAACATAAAGGGAACAATATAAATAGAAGCGCCAATCATGGAGGAGATGCCAGTAGCTACTAAACCTGCAACAGTAATGTTTCTTGAAAGGGTTGTGTTTTGTTCCATAGTATATTATTTCTACCTTTTTCGTTTGTTTTTTTATCAAATTTGCTCACCACCTTCTAGCCTATAAAATACCAAAGTAGATTGTATAAAAATACTTATTTAAAGCCCATGTTTCTTCAGATAAATATAAGTTTTCTTTTTTATTTACAGAAGCAGCCATCCCCTAATTATGACCCTTGTTTTACTTTTGCTTGCTGCAGTTTTTTTCAAATACGGCTGCTATGCTAGCAACAATAGTAGAAAAAAAAGTAGTTAAAATACATAGAGTAATAAAACCAGCAGGGTCATCTTCTTTATTATGAAATAATTTTATAAATATACCTGCAGATAATATAAAAACGCTGAATAAAATTGCACAATATTTTAAATGCTTTAATTCTCTAACAGCATTTAATGAGAATAGTTGATTTTGTTCAATGTATCCTAGTATTTTATATCCCTTATGTAATCCAATGAAGAAAGGGGTAGAAGCGGCATATCCATATAATATAAATGGATCAGCGTATATGTGTAGTAGGTCTAAATTAACTGCCCTTCCTTCCATAAGTGGTAATCGAATTAAAGCAGTGAGTACCGCAAGGCAAAAAACGATGATAATAGATTTAAGAAAAATTATAGTACTACTTTTCATTTTATGACTTTTACGATTTTATACTTCAAGTGAAGGTATTAAATAGTAATGGTTAAATAGACTGTAGTACATCCCTTTAATTATATCCATCACTGTGTGAGGAAAACTAAAATCCAGTTGGATAAAATTGGTTGATTTAATTTTCTCAAAACATAACTAACTAAAAATCAACGAATTAAATGTTTCCTTCATTTGTAATTACGCCTTACTGTATTTCACTGACATAAAATCTTTTCTTTCCATTGTTGCTGGTTTATTTTATTAAAACAACTTTTTTAATAAAATAATATAAATTTAGAGATGCAAATAAAAATTGTTAAACAAATACTTTTCTTTTTTCTAATTTTCTTTTACCTTTTTGCAGGGTACAATCACTTTGCCAGCCCTTCTTTTTATTTACCTATTATACCGCCTTACTTAGTCACTTGGGCCAAAGAGATAAATATATTATCTGGTATAGCCGAAATAATATTAGCACTACTATTAATACCTACAACTACTCGCGCATTAGCTGTTAAGGGCATTATAATTATGTTAATTGCTTTTATTCCAGCTCATATTTATTTTATCCAAAAAGGATATTTTACGCTTGGGTCATTCCGCATCACACCATTATTATCCTTCGTCCGCTTATTGGTAGGACAACCCCTTTTAATTTTGTGGGCATGGTGGTCAAGTAAAAAATAGAACGTTTTATTTTCAAAATAAAAATCTATTTCCATTCTCTTCGGAAGGAAGCTTACATGTCTCTTTTCTGCCAAATAAATAGTATCTATTTTTTGCAATTACATTATAAATCCCGTCTCTTAAAAATTTTGGAAACAAAAAGCCATATTTGAAAATATGAGGCCAACCATTAATTTGTTTTGCGATTTCGATAATTGCGTCTGACTTATAAAATACATTTTCGTCTTTTATGAAGACAACTGATGCTCCTTCATGCAAAAGACTATATTGACTTATAATATTTTTGCCAGCATTTGTTTGGGTTGCTGTAAATGTAAAAATCTTATTTTTATCATATTTAATTAAAAATGAAACCAGATTGTTGCACAAATTACACACGCCATCAAATAATATAATATTCATTATTCTACGGACTTGTTGTTTGAATTTCTTAAGCTATATAAGTAGAAAGATATGATTGCAAATAAAAAGCCAATCAAGATGATTATATAATTCATTGGCTTTTCGATAGTCAATGACATTCTGATTAAAATAGTCGTTATTATAAAGCTGGCATTTCTAAAAATGGTAAAAAAGGAAAAATGATAAATAAATGATATAATAAGAAGTAATACATCAACAAATATCATAATAGAAAAGAAATCTGCATAAAATACTGTATTCGGATTAGGATAATTTTGCTTTAATTTTAGTGCTTCCAACATCTCTATACCCCATACATAAAAACTACTAATACTGAGTAGCAATAAAATTAGTATCATACTTAATGATACTAATTTTTTTATATTAATAAAGTTTTTAAGTTCATTTATAATTTCGGATTTACGATTATTTTGATAAATTTTATAATATAAAATAGTAAGGCTTAACATAATAAGAGAGGCTAATAAATCATATAGTAAACTAATAAACTCCGGATTATTAATATTAATAAAATTTTTTAAATCAAGATCTGCTATATCATGAAAAAACCCCCTCAAAGTAATTAAGGTAATTACTTCAAATTGTTTTCCTATAAATTCAGATATAGATTTTGGAATTATAATGACAAGTAGAAATACTTCGTAAAATAATATAAAACTAAACGGGGTATAGATTGCCTTTAAATAGCTGTGCTGAAGATTTTTAAAATATAAAAAGTTATTTCCTAAAAAAATAATAGATAAATGAAAGAGGAATGCAAATACCGCAAGGCGAAGAATTAATAATTCTACCTTACGTACATTTAAAGCATTGAAAAATATATCAAAATAATTACCAGATTTTTGTAATAATTTATTCATGCTATATTTTTTCCTTTATTTTTCGCCTCTAAATTTATTCAAAGCAAGAATAAATGCTACACCAAATAAAATGGTTATGAAGGCTGCGAAATAGGGTATAATTTCAATCATTTTTGATTATTTATTAGTTTTAAAAGTATAGCGAACCCTAAAATAGATGGTACCCATAAACCAATAAAAATACCCGCTTCTTTTTCTCCTTTAAACCATAAAAATTCGGAAAATATAAGAGATAAGAATGCTGATACTAGCATAAGAACATCAGAAAATGTAAATTTTTTAAACATGTTTTTTATTTGGTGTAATTTAGATTTATTAATTAACAATTTCTAAATTAATTGATTTGTTAATTAATAAGTTATCTAAACAAATATTATAATGTCTATATAAGGGCTATTTGCAAATAATTAACATCTCTGTTAATTAAATTATATCGAAATCTAATTGAAAGTTCCACAATATAGTTATTATATATAATCCAAGAAACCATATAATTTATAATTAGAATTCATATCAATGCGCTATTTTAAGCCCTATATGATTAGTAACATGCATACTATTTCCAAACATGACATAACAAATAATAAATATCCATTTATTATTTCAGATACAAATTGTATAAAAGAAATTACTACCAAATCGGGCACGGATGAAACTATACCAGTTTGGTTTTCTATGATGGGATAAAATTGGATTACACTACATTTAGTAAATATTATAAATTTTGGGTAGAATCAATAAAATCTTAATTTAGAACAAATGGATAGAATAGATATTGACAGAGTCATTGAAATGGCTTGGGAGGATCGAACTCCCTTTGAGGTAATTACGATTCAGTTTGGTTTATCCGAAGCGGACACCATTAAATTAATGCGTTCCGAATTAAAACGTAATAGTTTTAATCTTTGGCGTAAAAGAGTAAATAGTGGGGTAAGTCAGAAACATTTAATGAAAAGAAGCTCCGAAATAAAGAGGTTTAAATGTTCAAGGCAAAAAGCTATTTCAATGAATAAGATTAGTAAACGTTAAGTTTAATTTATTATAGGTGTAAATTTTTTCTTTTTACAAGCATCACTACAATACAGAACTTCTTCCCAATGATGCGCCCATTTTTTGCGCCAAGTAAAAGAACGATTACAATAAACGCATATTTTTGAGGGTAAATCCCCTTTCTTAACTATTTTATTTTTACTATTTTTCATTTAATCTTTTTTGGTATGCATTTGCCTAAAAGTTAAATTAATTCTAGGCTCGGTGACTTTCTTTGATTTCGTGAGTGCATGCCACCAGTTAGACTGAATGGCTCCTTTCATTTCTAGTAGAGATCCGTTTCCAAGTTGAATAGATATGGTTTCTTTGGTTGATTTATGTTTAAATGAGAACTTTCTTATAGCGCCAATACTTAAAGAGGCAATAGAGCTATTGGCTAAAATTTCTTTTTCATTGTCAGAATGCCATCCCATCGATTCTTCACCATCATGGTACAAATTTAATAAACAAGCATTGTAGGATTCTTTAGTGATGGATTCAACGATATTTTTTAGGGTAATAAGCGTATCCTTCCAGGGCAAGCCTATTTTAGTGCTACTTGAATACCTGTAGGCTATTGAAGAATCACTATAGAATGCTACTTTTCGTTTTGTAATAATCTCTTTTCCAAACATGACAACTCTTTCATTTTCCCAATATATATTGTTCAAAAGTTCCTCATACATTTGCTTTGTTTGCTCTTCAGAAATTACTTGCTCATGGTATATTGCTATTCCGTCCTGATTTAAAATATTGGGAGGATTAATGATCATCAGAATAGAGTCTTTTTTACTTTAAAAAGAATTGTTACCATTTTCATACATTTTATAGGAAGTATAAATGTGTCGAAAAGAAGTATAAAGACATATTAACCAATGAAGTAAGAAAAAGAAAACGATAATGAGCATTTTGTTATAATTATAATGGCAAGTTATTTCTATTAATAAGATATAGCAGTTTTTGTTTAATTTTTACTTGACAGCTAAGTTTTTTTTGTTTATTTTTTGTTTATTTTCTCAATTATTTTATTAAACAAATAGGGTTTTGATTTTAAATTTTAAATTTATTTAACATTTTATTTAAATAATTTAACAATATTTATATAACTTACTCTCACAACGAATGGATTGCTATTGCTTTGTTTTAAGTGTATAATTACACATAAAAACAGCCGTAATGAAATGTGGAGTGTTGTGAATAAAACGTTCACTAAAACTCAAACATATGGATTTATTTCTTCTTGATGCCACAATGGCGATTGCAAAGACAGACTATGTGTCTTTTACTTTCTTCGTTGGCACAATGGCTATGATGGCCGCAGCAGTATTTTTCTTTTTAGAATTGAACAACACTAGCAAAGAATGGAGAACCTCTGTACTTGTATCAGGGTTAATCACTTTTATTGCAGCTGTTCACTATTATTACATGCGTGGATACTATGCAGAAACGCATGATAGTCCTACATTTTTCCGTTATGTAGACTGGTTATTGACTGTGCCTTTAATGTGTGTTGAATTCTATTTAATCACTAAAAAGGCTGGCGGTACTACAAGTTTATTATGGAAAATGATTTTAGCTTCTGTAGTAATGTTAGTTACAGGTTATTGGGGTGAAGCCGTTGCTCCTGCACAAGCAACTTTATGGGGAACTATAAGTGCTATTGCTTACTTCTACATAGTGTATGAAGTATGGTTAGGAGATGTTAAGAAATTAGCAACTGGAGCTGGCACAGCAGTAGCATCTGCGAATTCAGCGCTTGGTTGGTTTGTATTAGTTGGTTGGGCTATTTATCCTCTTGGATATTTAATCGGAACAGCTGATGGACAATGGTATGCTAGCTTCAAGAATATTGGAATTGACATGAACATCATTTACAATATTGGTGATGCTGTCAATAAAATAGGTTTTGGTTTGGTTATTTATAGCTTAAGTAGAAAAGCTGCTTAATATATTAAAATAACTTTTAAGGGGCAAGTTGGTTACTTGCCCCTTTTTTTTTAATTTACATCCATGCAAATAAAACTTCGTCTTTACTTAATATTATTTGCATTTTTTTTATTTCTCATTGATTCTATTTTTGTTTTAAATAACAGCACACAAGTTTCCTTCTTAATTTTAGTATTGATACTTTTTGGAGTCCCCCATGGAGCATTAGACTTATACATTGACCAGCATTTACATAAGTCAGAAAGCAATCAAAAATTATTTCTATTAAAATATATTAGCAATATTATAGCTTATGCAGCAGTTTGGTATTTTTTCCCCGTCGCTGCCTTGATCATTTTTATACTTATTACTGCTTATCATTTCGGAGAAATTGATTGGCTAGGTAAAACAGAAAGCCTTATTCATAAAGCCGCGTATTCAATAATCGGGCTCTTGTGGATTTTACTATTGCTTTCTAAGAATATAGATTTTGCTTTACAAATTTTTATAAGGATGGAACGCTCTGCTTTCAATGAAAATCAATGGACTGCATTAGCCCATAAAATTTATCCCATTACCCTTATAGGTTTACTTGTTGTTTATTTTATTTTATTCTTTTTTAAAGAATATCTTTTTACAAAGCATAAATATTATTACTATTCACTTATACAACAGATTACGCTAATTATTTTTGCCTTTTATATGCCTCTATGGCTTTGTTTTGCATTTTATTTTGGCTTCTGGCACTCTTTATTATCCTTTGACAAAATTAGAATCACTTTTAGTATGCCCAATGATTTCAATGGATGGAAGGGTTTGCTTGTTAAAGCGGCCCCTTTTTCTATCATGGCATGGTTTGGATTTATTTATATAACATTCCTAACTCTAAATAGTAAAGATGCTTCTGGTATTTTCACCTTGTTGTTCATTAGCTTATCAGTGCTAGCACTGCCTCATTTACAAATATTTACAAAAATTAAGTTGAAAGAAGATTGATATCAATTTAATCTTTAATTCTTTTGAAAATATAACAGCCTCTGAATTCCGTCGAAATGGGTAGATTTAGATTTTCTTAAATCATAAATATCAAAGAGAATGCTTAATTTTAAAATTCACAACATTCAAATTTTAAGTATGAACATAAGAAATTTACTAATTGTATATATTTTAATTTCAAGCACAAGGCTTCATAGCCAAGAAGCAGCTTCCAAAGTATTTTATTTAGAAAAAATTAAAGCTGAAATGAAGCTAGAATGGCCCAAAAATAGAACCATTAATTTAGTGTTTCATGGACATTCAGTCCCTGCAGGCTATTTTAAAACACCAATAGTTAATACACTTAATTCCTATCCATATCTTGTTTTAGAACAGATAAAATTACAATACCCATTCACAGTAGTGAATATTATCAATACTTCAATTGGAGGTGAAAATTCAGAAAGTGGTCAAAAAAGATTCGAATCAGAGGTGCTTATTCATCAACCTGATGTTCTATTTATTGATTATGCTTTAAATGACAGAGGGATTGGATTAGTAAGCGCAAAAATTGCGTGGGAAAAAATGATTCGTGCAGCTTTGGATAAAAAAATAAAAGTGATCTTATTAACGCCTAGTCCAGACCAAACTGTTGATATAAATGATGATCATACCATTCTTGACCAGCATGCAACTCAAATCATACAATTATCAAAATTTTTCAATGTGGGGCTAATTGACACTTATGCACTCTTTAAAAATAAAACAAAGGAAGGCTTTGATTTAGTCAATTTTATGTCTCAAGTGAATCATCCCAATGAAAATGGGCATCATTTAATTGCCGATGAGATTATGAGGTATTTTAAATAATAGAAAGTTAATAGTTAATATATTCTAAATAGGTAAGATTTTTTAGACAAAGCGAAATAATTGTTAAAATAATTTTGTGTCAGGAAAGAGCTCATTCAAATAGGATCATTTGGTTGATTTTGGATATTTTATTTATCCCTAATATTTATAAGAATTTACCAAAAAGAAAATAAAGTTATATTTTTGTAAATGCTATTAATTAATAGAAAAAACATTGTACTCCTCTTTTTATATATTATAGGATTTACTATACCTATTCAGGCGCAAGAAAAAACTACCGTTAATGGAACTGTAAAAGATAAACTCAGCGGGGAGTCAATTATTGGAGCTGTAATTAAAATTGAGCAGCTTGCCAACGTTACTGTAACTTCTAATGAATATGGATTTTTTGCAATTTCATTACCAAAGGGCAAGTATGATTTAAGGATTAGTTTTATTGGGTATGAAGAAAAAAGAATACCAATTTCATTATTGGAGTCTTTATCTATTTCGGTTTATTTAGAAAGTAAGAATCAACTTGCTGAAGTAGTTGTAGAATCAAAGAGAAAAGATGATAATTTGGTTAAAGCACAAATTGGAACGGAAACATTAAATATGAAGTCCATTAGTAAGGTGCCGGTAATATTTGGAGAAAAAGATGTTTTAAAAACAATACAATTACTTCCTGGTGTAAAATCTGCTGGGGAAGGGAATAGTGGTTTTTATGTAAGAGGGGGAGCTGCAGATCAAAACTTAATATTGCTTGATGAGGCTCCAGTATATAATGCATCTCATTTATTAGGGTTTTTTAGTACGTTTAATAGTGACGCCATAAAAGATGCCACCTTAATTAAAGGTAATGGACCCGCACAATATGGTGGTAGATTATCCTCGGTGTTAGATGTAAAGATGAAAGAAGGGAATAATAAAAATTATGCTATTAATGGCGGACTTGGCTTAATTAGTAGCAGATTAAGTGTAGAAGGTCCTATTCAAGAAGATAAATCTTCTTTTATTTTATCAGGAAGAAGAACTTATGCTGATTTTTTTTTAAAGGCAACAGATAAATTCAAAGATAATATATTATACTTCTATGATTTTAATGCAAAGGCGAATTATAAAATTGATGAAAAAAATAGAATCTATTTTTCAGGATATTTTGGCAGGGATGAACTAGGATTAGGTAGTAGTTTTAGGATTAATTGGGGAAATAAAACTGGAACTATACGATGGAATAGGGTAATTAGTAATAAATTATTTTTAAATACATCCTTTATTTATAGTGACTATAATTATGATGTAAGTTTAAAAAATGGTGAAACCAACTTTAATGTTAATTCAAATATAAAGGACTTTAATATTAAGCAAGACTATACATTTTACATAAACCCAAAAAATACAATACGTTTTGGTTTCAATTCTATTTTACATACAATTACCCCAAGTATATTTAGTGGTACTGTAAACAATAACATTAATAAAGTAGGTAGAAACGGATTGGAGAATGCGATCTATTTTAATAATAATTTTAAAGCCAACCAGCAATTGACTTTAGACTATGGATTTAGAGTATCTGGTTATTCTATTATGGGGGGTGATGCATACAATTTGTATAATGGTAATGAAAAAACTTCGTCTATTTTGTTACAAAAAAATTCATTCGGAAAAACTTACCTCAACCTTGAGCCAAGAATCACAAGTAATTATAGGCTGAATGACTATAGTAGTATAAAAGTAGCGTATGCTCGAAATGTTCAGCATTTGCATTTACTAAGTAATGCCACCGCGTCTAATCCATCAGATCAGTGGATTGGAGATTCGTATAATATTAAACCTGAATTAGCGGATCAAACTAGTTTTGGGTATACTAGGAACTTTATAAATAACACATACGAGTTTGGTGTAGAGTTATATTATAAGGCAATGCAAAACCAACTAGATTATAAAGACGGGACAAATATTAATACAATTTCAGATGTGGAAAGTGCATTATTATATGGAATAGGTCGTGCGTATGGCTTTGAATTATTAGCAAAAAAGAAAATTGGAATACTCTCTGGATGGGTAAGTTATACCTTATCTAAAACAGAAAGAAAAATTGATGGTATTAATGGAGGTGATTGGTATAATGCAAAACAAGACAGAACGCATGACATTTCGATTGTAACTATTGTAGAACTTAATTCAAAATGGTCTGTTTCTGGCGTATTTGTATATAATACTGGCAATGCTGTTACATTTCCAACCGGTAAATATTCAGTGGGTGGGCAAACGATTTACCAATATGCCAAAAGAAATGCCAACAGGATGCCAACCTACCATAGACTTGATTTAAGTGTTACCTATGAAAATAAAAGTAGAAAAAAATATGAAAGCGCTTGGAATTTTAGCTTGTACAATGTTTACGGAAGGGAAAATGCTTACAGAATAACATTCCAAGATGACCCATTGGATAATTCTAAAACTCAAATTATACAAACGGCTTTATTTAGATGGGTGCCAAGCATCACCTATAATTTTAAATTTTAACAAAGATGCATTTTAAAACATATTTATACTTATCTGCGATATTTCTTTTTTTTGCAAGCTGTGATAAAGTGATTACACTTCCAATAAAAGATAATGAGTCACAGGTTGTTATTGAAGCAAGTATAACAGATCAATCAGGTCCTTATTTTGTAAAACTTTCTAGATCAATTAATCTAAATGAAGCTAACCTATACCCAATTATTGAAAATGGTACTATTATTATTTCCGATAATACGGGTATTAAGGACACGCTTAACTATTTAAGTGAAGGAATTTACAAAACAAAATTAATTCGAGGGGTGTCTGGAAGAACCTATTTTTTAGAAGTCAATGTTGATGGAAAAAAGTATAAAGCGCAAAGCACAATGCCCTATAAAGTAAATTTAGATAGTCTAAGAGTAAATATTTTCCCTATAAACGGTAATAATCAATATAGTATTATCCCTTTTTATAATGACCCTTTAGAACTAGGTAATAGTTATAGATTTATTCAAAAGATAAATGATACATTAGATAATAACTATAACATATTTAACGATAATTTAAATAATGGCAAAATTAATCGTCGTCCATTGAATAATGGCAATAAAGACATAGTTGTTAAATTTCTTGACATTGTTTCAGTAGAAATGCAATGTATAAGCACATCGGCTCATTTGTTTTATTATACACTTAGTCAACAAGATGGAGCAGGACCCGGCGGAGGAACAGCGCCGAGCAATCCACCTAATAATATTACTGGTGGCGCTCTTGGATTATTCTCGGCTTATACAACCCAAACAAAAGTGATACAAATACCAATTTATTAGGGATTTTGTAAAATCACTGACTTTTAATTTTTTATGCTTTAGGGGCTTCCTTTTTTATTTTGAAATACCAGCCAATTCATCGTTATTCCGATTAGGTGGATCTATTCCTAAAAGGCTCTTTACAAAGAAGTCTCGTTTTTTCACTCGACCATATGGCCCACCATCACTATGCCCCATCCCAGGAATAGAAAGAAATTCGAATGTCTTTTTTGCTTTGATGAGTGCATCTGCCACTCGATAAGTAGATTCAGGCGGTACATTTTGATCCGCTTCTCCAACTATAAGCAAGAGATCCCCTTTTAATTTATACGCATTAGTAATATTGGACTGTTCATCGTAATGCTTGCCTACTGGGTATCCCATCCACTGCTCATTCCACCATTGTTTATCGACTCTGTTGTCATGACAACCGCATGCCGATACTGCCGTTTTATACCATTCAGGATGAAATAAAAGTCCGCCTAAAGAATTTTGTCCCCCAGCGGAGGTTCCATACAAACCTATGCGTGATGTGTCTGCCTGTGGATATTTATCTGCCAATGAGCGCATCCATAAAATCCTATCGGGGAATCCCGCATCGCCAAGGTTTTTCCAGCATATATCGTGAAATGCTTTGGATCGGTTGTAAGTGCCCATGCCATCAATCTGTACCACAATAAAACCAAGTTCGGCCATACTCTGCATTTCGCCTGTAGCTGAAAAAGCTTTTGGTACGAATGAATCCTGCGGTCCCGCATATATATTTTCAATAATGGGGTAACGCTTGGAAGGATCAAAATCTGAAGGTCGAAACACTACACCCCATATATCTGTAAGCCCATCCCTGCCTTTTGCATGAAATACTTCAGGCAAAGAAAAACCTGCAGCAATATAACGCGAAGCATCTGTTTGCTCAATATCCATCACTTTTTTTCCGTCCAATGTTTTACCAACAATAGAAACCGGTAGTTGGTTTACGGTCGAATACATATCTAGGAAATATTGTTTATCCGGAGAGAAGATTAATCGGTGATGATAACCAGGTGAAGTAAGTCGAACAAGATTTTTTCCATTAAATCCGATTCGGTAATAATGAATATTGTATGGATCTTCTTCTGGATTCATCCCACTGCCCTGAAACCAAATTTCTCTTTTGGTTAGATCGACACTATCTATACTTCGAACTACCCATTCGCCTTTTGTTATTTGATTTTTTACGAACCCCGCTTTCGCATCTACTAAATAAACATGACGCCAACCATCTTTTTCAGTGACCCAGATAATTTCAGAGGTTGCCGGCAAATAATAGGTAAATATTTTCTGTTCGTAGATAAAGGTGTTGGTTTGTTCATCAACAATATTACGCGTACTGCCATCTGCAGCATTTACTTCAATGATTCTGAAACGCTGGTGGCCCCGGTCTACACGTTCATATAAATAATGATTATTGTCGCCATTGTTCCAGCGAAGACGTGGTGCGTCAAAAAAATCAATTATATCTGTGTCTACTTTTTCAACTGATTTCTCCGCCACTTTAATTACAAACATTTCATAGGTAGAAAACTCATCACCCGGTTGTTTATAATTTTGCTGTTTCACTTCACCACGTGTAACACCAGGCAATGAAGTGGCAATATAATAAACAGGTTTGTCTATCACTCGTTTTATTTTATAAGCAACCAGATAGCGGCTATCGGGCGACCAACTTACTTCTCCATAAGGTAAGGTGGCTGTTCCATCGCTTGTATAAGCTATTGAATCACCGCCAGCAAAAGGTTTCAAGTAAATATTATTATCTTTTAAAAAAAAGCTCCATTTTTTATCAGGAGAAATACTGTCTTTTCGGTTGCTTTGCCAACGCCCAATTTTGGGTGTAAGCCCAGGATAGATTGTTTTATCAAACGGCAATGTGTCAATTTTGGTTAAGCTGTAATTATCGAGATCAACATTATAAAAAACAGTGCCAGTGGCTATTGCAATTTCATTACCTTCTGGATAAACATAAATATCTTTTATGGGTAGCCTTCCAGGATGCACAGCCTTACCTGTTAAAGCAGATAATGTATGCGACATTTTCATTTCATCAAATAAAGGTCGTTTTATTTTTTTTGTAGGGTCTATGTAAATATATTCCGACAGGCTATCTGGCAATGCATTCCGATACCAGAAAGCAGAAGGGCCGGACCATACAGGAGTAACCGATGTTTTAAACACGGTTCGCTTGACGAGGCTGTCTCTTTCATCTGCAGCTTTATAACGTTTCAACATCTGTTCTCTGGTAGGAGAAAACGGCTCGGTAATTTTTTTTTGAGCAGTCAAGATATTGCTATATCCAGAAAGTATGATTAAGAGAAATAATAGTTTTGTTTTCATAAGATCGTATAAATTTAAATCAGGTTTAAACTACTTTATTTGTTTTATCCTTCATAAAGAAGTTGAATATGTAGGAAAAGAATTCGGCACTGTTTTGCTTTTAATAGCTGTTATTATTGATTGAACAGGTATATATTTTTTATAGGGTAAAGAGCGAATCTCCCGTTGACTTCGCTTCCTTTATACACCAATTAAAATTAATGCTTAATTGGGAGTTCTGAGTTGCCTAGATAGATTCCGTTATAATTTTATACTTTGGATCATCTTTGTACGCTATTTTTTGACTCATTATACTTAAGCTGCTGTGATGAATAGAATATAACCTATTGTAAATCATATTATTAGTTAATTATAGCACTTTTCATATCCCTAGATCCCGGTTTCAAATTAGGGTCTCGCTAGGTGTAAATCAAGGACTTACGTAAAAACCTTCGCCTTGGCTATTTGATAAATTTTAATTTTTATCTAAAACAAAATGGGATAAGTATAAAATTGAACTATAAGTAATAGTGAACATTATGTTACATTTATGTAATACAAATGAATTCATTAAAATATAATTTTAACTATCAAATCATTTAATAAATTCTCCTACATGCGCTTTTCAAAAAAAATATTTTACGTTTTACTTTTTTTTATTTTAAGTGTCTTTTCTTTTCAAGCTTGCAATAATCAACAAGAACGTTTATTTGCAAGTAATGATATGCCTGATTCCATTAGTTACAATTTTGATATTCGCCCTATTTTATCTGATAAATGTTTTTCATGTCATGGCCCAGACATCAATAAACGTAAAGCTAATTTAAGATTAGACCAATCTGAAAGTGCTTATGAATCATTGAAAGAACATCCAATGGCACATGCATTGGTTCCTGGGAATCCTGATTTATCTGAAGTTTTTATACGGGTAAGTTCAAATGATACTAGTTTGGTAATGCCTCCAAATAATTCAAATTTGAAATTATCCAAATATGAAATTGCTTTGATTGAAAAATGGATTAAGCAAGGTGCAAAATATGAAAAACATTGGGCGTTTGTTTCACCGGTTAAAAGGCCACTTCCAAAAATTGAAAATAAGAACTGGCCAAAAAATGAAATAGATTATTTCATACTAGCAAATCAAGAAAAACAAGGCATTCAACCTAATGAGGAAGCGGATCAAGAAAGACTTTTAAAACGCTTGAGTATTGATTTAACAGGATTGCCTCCTTCATTAAGTTTAATGAACTCCTTTCTTCTTGATAAAAGTGCTGCTTCGTATGAAAATCTGGTTGATCAGTTATTACAAAAGAGAGCCTATGGAGAGAAGATGTCTTTACTTTGGCTTGACCTTGCACGTTATGCCGATTCTCACGGTTATCAGGATGATGGTTACCGAACCCAATGGCCATGGCGAGATTGGGTAATTCATGCTTTTAATAAAAATATTAGTTACAAAGACTTTGTTACTTGGCAGTTGGCGGGTGATCTCCTTCCTAATTTTACAAAAGAACAATTATTAGCTACTGGATTTAATCGCAATCATAAGATAACAGAAGAAGGGGGAGTCATTCCAGAAGAATATAGACTGATGTATGTTACCGATAGAACAGATCTTATAGGAAAGGGTATTTTAAGTGTTACATTAGAATGCGCGCATTGTCATGATCATAAATATGATCCATTTTCTCAAAAAGAATATTACCAGTTTTTTGCTTTTTTTAATAATGTAAAGGAAAAGGGTATGGAGTCGGTTATTGGAGGTCCTGAAACTTATGCCAAACAACCATTAATGGAGGTAACCAATGACGATATAAAAAAATTATTAAGTTTTATTAATAAACAGGATACAAATAAATTAATTGTATCTGTTATGGGAGACGAAGATACAGTTCGAAAAACGCATATTCTTATAAGAGGCCAATATGATGTTCAAGGGGATGAGGTAATGCCTGGTACACCTTCAGCGATTTTACCTTTCGATGCGAAATATCCAAAAAATAGATTAGGGCTTGCAAATTGGTTATTCGATCAAAACAATCCACTTACTGCAAGGGTGTTTGTTAATCTTTTATGGCAAGAATTTTTTGGAAGAGGAATTGTAAAAACATCGGGTGACTTTGGAATGCAAGGTGAAATACCAACCAATCCTGAATTATTGGATTGGTTAGCCGTTGATTTTATGCAACATAATTGGAATATAAAAAGACTCGTAAAGCAATTTGTAATGTCTGCCACCTATAAACAGTCAGCTGAAGTATCAAAAGAAAAATTGGCATTGGATCCTGAAAATATTTTACTTGCTAGAGGTCCGCGATATAGAATAGCTGCAGAATTGATTAGAGATATTGTTTTGTCGAGTAGCGGCTTGCTTAATGATGTAATTGGCGGGCCAAGTGTAAAGCCTTATCAACCTGCAGGCTTATGGGAAGGGGCTACTTCAGGTAGAGGTTTATTATCGGTGTATAAACAAGATCATGGAAAGGATCTTTACCGACGTGGTATGTATACATTGGTCAAGAGGACAGTGCCCCCTGCTTCAATGAGTATATTTGATGCAAGCAATCGCGATATTTGCGAGGTAAAAAGACAAAGAACCAATACCCCATTACAGGCATTGGTGATGATGAATGATCCAACAGTTTTGGAAGCGTCAAGGGTACTGGCAGCCAAACTTTTTCAAGAAAATAAAGACATCAATTTTGCTATTACAAAAGCTTTTAGATTAATTGTCTGCCGAAAGCCCAAAGAAAAAGAGTTGGCAATTTTGATGGACTATTATACACAACAGCAAAATGCAATTAAAATTGTATCAGCACAAAAATTGCTTTCTATTGGAGAATACCCGCTTTTAGAAAATATAGATAAGAAAAAATTGGCAGCCTTGATGCGCGTAATAGCAACTATATACAATCTCGAAGAAACCATTACAAAAACATAATGACATTCTGTTAATGGATTAAATAATTAATTTTATGGATAAAGAATTTATTGAACATGGGTTTTCTTTAAATCGTAGACGATTTCTTTCTTCTATGGGGGTAGGTATAGGAAGCGTTGCTTTAGGCTCATTGCTCATGCCAGATCTTTTTGGCTTGGGGGCTGATAAAAACGGGCTCCCCCCTGGAATTCCTCATTTTGCACCCAAAGCTAAGCGGGTAATTTATCTATTTCAGAATGGAGCACCTTCACAGCAAGAACTATTTGATTATAAGCCGATGCTTCGTGAAATGCATGGAAAGGAAATGCCAGCATCCGTTCGAGGGACGCAAAGGTTAACAGGTATGTCTGCATTTCAAGATGCTTATCCATTGGCAGGATCCTTTGTGGATTTCAAACAATATGGACAATCGCGGGCATGGATAAGTGATTTATTACCCTACACTGCAAAAATAGCAGATGAACTTTGCATCATACGTTCAATGCATACCGAGGCAATCAATCATGATCCAGCTTTAACTTTTCTTCAAACTGGCGCGCAACAAGGCAATCGCCCAAGTATGGGTTCTTGGTTAAGTTATGGGTTAGGTAGTGAAAATAAAAATCTTCCATCCTTCACGGTATTACTTTCGCGTGGCATAGGTAATGGGCAAGGTGTTTATTCAAGACTTTGGTCAAGTGGTTTTTTGGATTCTGTCCATCAAGGCGTACAATTCAGTAAAGGAGAAGATCCAGTTTTGTATCTTAAGGATAATGAGGGTACTAGTAGGCAAGAACGTAGACAAATGTTAGATAAGCTTTCGGAATTAAATGACTTGTCTTATCAGCAATTTGGTGATCCTGAAATAACCACTCGAATAAAGCAATATGAAATGGCTTATCGAATGCAGACTGCTGTTCCAGATGTGATGGATTTATCAAAAGAGCCTGACAGTATTGTAAACATGTATGGACCAGATTGCTTAGTTCCTGGAACTTTTGCAGCTAATTGTTTGCTGGCTAGAAAGCTTTCTGAAAAAGGAGTGCGCTTTGTTCAACTATACCATCAAGGTTGGGACCAACATGGAGACTTGCCGTTTGAAATAGCTAGTCAGGCTAAAGATGTTGATCAGGCATCTGCGGCTTTAGTAATGGATCTAAAACAACGCGGACTGCTTGATGAAACCTTAGTAATATGGGGTGGAGAATTTGGGCGTACGAGCTATACACAGGGAAAGCTAACAAAAGACAATTATGGGAGGGATCATCATCCAAGGTGTTTCACAGTGTGGATGGCTGGTGGTGGAATAAAGCCTGGAATGGTTTATGGTGAAACTGACGATTTTGGCTATAATATTATAAAAGATCCTGTGCATGTTCACGACTTTCAGGCGACTGTTTTAAATCAATTAGGACTAGATCACGAAAAACTTATTTTTAAACATCTTGGCCGACGTTATAGGTTAACTGATGTCTCTGGAAAAGTAATTAGAGACATCATTAGCTAATCCATTATTATATGAGTTATAAAATAAAAAATTTAGCGAATCAATTTTTAATAGCATTAAATGTATTTGTATTATTCTTCTTGCTATTTTCCAAATATTTGGTAATTCCATTTTGGCTTCAACCTTTTGGTAGAATGCATACTTTATTATTGCACTTTCCTATAGTGATACTAATTCTTGGTGTGATACTTGGACTGCGTCGTTTTTCAGTAACCTATAATTCGAATACTATATTTGAAAACTTAGTAGATAGTTTTTTACTCTTAGGGGCTATATTAGCTGGGGTAACGGTAATCATGGGATTATTTTTATCTAGGGAAGGTGGCTATTCGGGGGACGCATTACTATGGCATAAATGGATGGGTGCGGGAATTTTTTTATTATCCTCGGTAATGTACTGGCTTAGAAATAAGGTATGGTATAAAAAGACCTTGGCATGGTGTTTGGGGTCTGGAATGGTTATAATTATAATTATTACAGGACATTTTGGTGGCATACTAACCCATGGTGAAAATTTTATTATTCAACCCATTTTATCTAATATCAAAGAGCCAGTAGTGCCCATAGATAAAGCCATCGTGTTTGATCACCTTGTTAAACCCATATTCGATAAAAAATGTGCAAGTTGTCATAATTTAAATAAACAGAAAGGCGAATTGTCCTTTGCTGATACACTTTCAATATTAAAGGGGGGTAAAGATGGGAAGCTTTATGTTTCTGGAGATCCACAAAAGAGTTTGCTTTTTCAAAGAATACATCTTCCGCTTGATGATGAAAAGCATATGCCACCTTCTTCAAAATCGCAACTTAGTTTGGATGAAATAAACTTACTTGGTTGGTGGATAAAAAATAAAGCAAGTTTTACACAAAAAGTTACTGAATTGCCTGAAGCTGATTCCTTAAAAGTATTGGCCTATAAATTATTGAAAGGTCCAGCAGCTGTAGAAGAGTCATATGATTTTAATGCTGCTGATGAAAAAAAAATCACCAACTTAAATACGGATTATCGAACCATAAGACCTATTGCTAAAGGATCACCTGGACTGGATGTAAGAATATTTAATAAAGAGACCTATTCGGTAAATCAACTAGAGGAGTTAAATGAGATTAAAGAGCAAGTAATATCGCTAAGTCTTGCCAAGTTGCCTGTTAAAAATGAGGATCTTAAAAAAGTGGTAATGTTTAATAATTTGCGCAAGTTAGATATCAACTTTACCGAAGTAACTACAAATGGTCTCGCAATACTTTCCTTTTTACAACATCTTCAATCATTAAGTTTGTCAGGTACGAAAGTATCATTTTTGGGTTTAAAGGATATCATCGCTACCCTAAAAAATATAAAAACAATTGCCCTGTGGAATACAAGTCTCAGTGCCTCAGAAATTGGACTTCTTCAAAAATCTTTTAAAAATATAAATTTCATAGAGGGGTTTAGTATTAATTTAAGTGAGCAGCTCAAATTAAATCCGCCTCAGGTAAAAAATGGCAGCTTTGTATTTGGGAAGTCTGTGAAAGTTGAATTATTTCATCCAATTAACGGAACCGAATTACGTTACACCATCGATGGTAAGGATCCTGATAGTATCAACTCCCCAATTTTTGATAGCAAATTGCTGATTACTAATACGAGCAATATTAAAGTAAAAGCCTACCGGAAAGGCTGGTTTTCGAGTGAAGTGGCCGTTTTTGGATTTATAAAAAATAGTTTTATTCCAGACAGCTCGGTTTTACTGACGCAACTTGATAGAGTGCACCAAGCAGAAGGAGCAAATACATTTTTTAATTCAATCCTTGGCACATTTGGGGCTAATTCTCCTGCTTGGGCCAATTACTTTGCGGGTGTTGTGGACAATGATTTAGTGGCAATGTATTTTTTTAATCAACCAATAATTTTAAGTTCATTCGGGATGCATTATATGGTGGAAGAAAAAACTAATATTTATCCTCCAATATCTATTGAAGTTTGGGGAGGGAATGACTCAAAAAATTTAAGACTTTTGACAAAGCTAAAACCTAAGCTTCCTTTAGAAGGGGAGGAGCATACACTACAAATTATAGAGGGGTTATTTAAGTCACAAAAGGTATCCTGTATTAAAATTATTGCCAAGCCTTATTTAAAAACAAAACCTAAGAGCAAAGGTAAGGGGTATGATAAAACTAAAACGTTACTATTGGTAGATGAAATGTTTTTAAACTAATAATGACTAAATATATTTTTTTGGTTTGATATAAGAATTTTATTGGAACATACAAGCATAATTTTCAAATAAAAATATTGACTTATGCTTTTAAAATAATTGAATGATGTCTAAATTAATTTTTACTACCGGTATTGCTTTATTTTATTTTTTACTAAATTCTTTTGCACAGCAGGAGCCTTCGCCTTTAATGAATTCTTTTCAAACTTATCAAAAGATGAAAGAGGCAACCCAGTTCAATTTGAATTGGATTTCTATAGGACCTACTGTGAATAGCGCCAGGGCCGACGTTGTACAAGTGGATACGGCCAATCCTGGAACCATGTATGTGGGCTTTGGCTCAGGTGGGCTTTGGAAAACAATTGACAATGGGCTTAATTGGAATTCAATTTTTGAAAACCAAGCAAGTTATAGTATTGGCGATTTTGCTATCGCACCTTCTAATCCTAATATATTATATATTGGTACAGGGGAGCATCTTAAAAAACCTCGAAATTTTACTTTACCAGGTACTGGAATGTATCGTTCATCTGATGCAGGCAAGACATGGCAGCATATTGGATTAGATGATTCCTGGTCTATAGCTGAGATTGCAGTTCACCCTCAAAATCCCAATATTGTTTTAGTTTCTGTTATCGGACATTTATGGACCAAAAATAAAAACAGAGGTTTATACAGAACAGAAGACGGCGGAAAAAAATGGGAGCAAGTATTATATAAAAATGATAGGACTGGCGGAAATGACATTGTTATTTCACCTTCTAATCCACAAATAATGTATACTACTTTATGGGAAGTTTATCCAGGCATAAGTGGGGAACAAAGTGGTGTATATAAAAGTGCTGATGCAGGTAAAACATGGGAGCTAAGTAAAAATGGATTACCAAGTGGACCTCATGTAGGAAGAATAAGTGTTTCCGTTTCCTTTACCAATCCATCGAAAGCGTATGCGCTTGTTGATAATCTAAGTAATGCAAAAGATCAAGCTGCGGAACTTTATAAAACATTAGATGGCGGGCTTACTTGGACAAAAACACATTATGGTCCCTTTAAAATATTTTCTTTGTATGGTTGGTATTTTACTAATGTATATATTAACCCTAAAGATGACGAAGAGGTATATTGTTTAGGTATAAGACTTGCGCATAGCAAAGATGGTGGAAAAACATTTTCATTTATGGGAGGGAAAGTAAATCATATGACACCAAGTCTTGCGCAGGGACTGCATTTAGATCAAACTGAATTATGGGTTAATCCCAATAATCCCAAGCATTTGGCTTTAGGAAATGATGGAGGATTGTATGTGAGTATGGACAAAGGATTATCCTGGATGCATTATAATAATATCCCTACGGGTGAATTTTACGACATCGCCATTGATTCTTCTAGTTATACCATCTATGGAGGAACACAGGATGATGCAACGGTATATGGCCCTGCCAAAGAATTAAATACACAATACAATGATCCCTGGAAATATCTTTGGATTGATCCTTGGGATGGGGGTGATGGCTGTGTAACCCAAGTAGATCCGCTTAATAAAAATATAGTTTATTATAGTCAACAATATGGAGATGCTATAAGATTGGATAAAGCCAAAGATAAAACTGTTGCTATAAAACCCACATTACCAAAGTCGATACATGATACTCTAAAGTATAATTACACTACGCCCTATTTTATATCTGCTTACCAAAACAAGACTTTGTATCATGGGGGTAATTATATTTTTAAAACAACTAATCGCGGAGATACCTGGAAAGCCATTAGTCCAAACATTGCTATTTCATCCAATCAAGATAAAATGTCGAATGCTGCTGGAGCCTTAGTGGAATCTCCGATTAAAAAAGGCTTATTGTTTGTGGGTACAGATAAGGGAGCATTTTGGGTTTCTAAAAACGATGGCATGCATTGGGAAGAATTATCCTCTGGACTTGCCAATCATTACATTCGAAGCATTGCTGCTTCTCGCTTTAAAATTTCAAGGGTGTATCTAAGTATGACTGGAATCAACAATGATGATTTGCATAGTTATATTTATGTTTCAGAAGATTATGGTGCTCATTGGAAAAGTATAGCCAATGGACTTCCTAATGAACCATTTAATGTAATCAAAGAAGATCCTACCAATGAAAACATTTTATATGCAGGTGGATTAAGAGGCGTATTTGTATCTATAAATAGAGGGCTTGATTGGTCTTTGTTGGGCAATAACTTACCACAAACAGCCATTGCGGATTTAGAGATTCATATACCAACGATGGATTTAGTGGTGGCTACACACGGACGAGGCCTATACAAGACAAGTCTAAAGCCGATACAGCAATCTATAAGTAGTCCACTATTTAAAGCAAAGAATCATTTTTTTGAAATGGATACTTTAAGAAGACCTTGGTTTAATTCAAATGGGGGAGAGGCTTTACAAAAAAGCATTGAAAAAGTTGATTTTACTTTTTGGCTTGCTCAATTACAATCCATAACACTTTCCATTCGTGACAAAGCAAATAAGGAAATTTGGAAAATTAATTTTGAAGGGAAGCCTGGATTTAATACCTATCGTTGGAATTTGGTATTAAGTAAACAAGAAAGCGATGAGCCTTATTTTATAGAATACGACAAGTTTATAGACGCAGGCAAATATACTTTAATGGCTACTTCTCCCACTGAACATTTTGAACAACCCTTTATGGTTGTTAATGGCATATCCCCTTATTTAAATAATTAAAGCTTACACTGCTGAGGAAAATACCCTCTCGGTCCTTTAAAATTGGGCAAATTTCCTTTTTGATAACTTTTGCTATTTCGGTTCTACGCCATAATTTTCTGATCATAAAAAGAGGCAACTTATTTAAGTTGCCTCTTGGGGTTACTATTTTTATATAAATAAAACCTAAAACCCTAGTTGGTTTTTTTGCGCAATGAATATTTATTATATAAAACTTCACTTCTACTTATTTTCCTTAATAAAGAAACTTTTACTTGATCAGCATTTGGAGCATATGTTTCAGCTCTTGACTCCATCATGTCATTATAGGTACTGTAAAAATAGGCGCCACCATAATTCCACATCACATCTTCTCCCGTAACATCAATTCTCTTAGCAAGCGTGAAACCCACAGCCTTATTATTTTTATTGGCTAAATTAATTTTAGCTACAAGTTTCTCATATTCATCATTGCTGCCAGCATTAATTTTAAGATAATTGAAATTGGCAAACTTAGCTGTGGTGTCAATCATGGACCAGCCATACTTATTCACTAAAACCGTAGCGCTAACCACTTTTCTAGATTGATCTACTTTATCCATAATAGCTTCTTCGTCTAAGTCGGTATAATTGCCAATTCTTTTGATGCCAGATCCTTTAAACATACTATCTAGTGCACTATAAAATGTAATGATGACTAAATCGTACTTAGATTCATTTGTAGTATGTCCAACACCCCATACATCCCAACCCAAAATAGTACCTTCATTTAA
>CANHLZ010000009.1 GCA_947461595.1 Bacteroidota bacterium
CATTGTGGCACTTGAAAAAGAAATTGAAGCCGTTAAAAATGAAAAAAATAAAGTGGTAAAAAGTCAGCGTTTCGAAGAAGCAGCAAGCTTAAGAGATACGGAGAAAAAATTAGGAGAAGCTTTAGAAAAAGCAAAAACCAATTGGGAAGAAGAAAGTAAGAATAAGCGTTTCCCAATTAACGAAGAGAATATTGCCGAAGTAGTGAGTATGATGACAGGTATTCCTGTGAAGCGAATGGTAGAAGCCGAAACCACCAAGTTGAGAAAAATGACGGAGGAAATGAAGTCTGAGGTCATTGGTCAAGATGAAGCATTAGGGAAAGTGGTGAAAGCCATTCAAAGAAATAGAGTAGGTTTAAAAGATCCTAAAAAACCAATTGGTACTTTTATTTTCTTAGGTCCAACTGGGGTGGGTAAAACAGAGTTGGCAAGGGCTTTGGCTAGAAATTTATTTGACTCGGAAGATTCTTTAATTAGAATTGATATGAGTGAGTATATGGAAAAGTTTTCAGTAAGTCGTTTGATAGGAGCACCTCCAGGCTATGTGGGTTATGAAGAAGGTGGTCAGTTGACAGAGAAAGTACGCCGAAAGCCATATTGTGTAATACTTTTAGACGAAATTGAAAAAGCACATCCAGATATTTATAATATTTTATTACAAGTTTTAGATGACGGTATTTTGACCGATGGCTTGGGTCGTAAAGTAGATTTTAAAAATACTTTGATCATCATGACTTCGAATATTGGAGCAAGACAATTAAAGGAATTTGGAGACGGTGTTGGATTTGCAACAGCAACACGTGTGCAACAAACTGACGAAAACAATAGATCTGTTATTGAAAAAGCATTGAAGAGAACTTTCTCACCTGAGTTTTTAAATAGAGTAGACGACGTGGTGGTGTTTAATTCATTGACTAAAGAAAATATTTTCTTAATCATTGACATCATTATGAAAAATGTGTTGAGTCGTTTGGTTAATTTAGGTTTGAATTTAGTTTTATCAGAAGAAGCCAAAGGGTTTATTGCAGATAAAGGTTATGATGTTCAATTTGGAGCAAGGCCTTTACATAGAGCCATTCAGAAATACATTGAAGATCCGTTAGCGGAAGAAATTTTAAATCATAGTATTAAAGAAGGAGATACCTTAATGGGCGAACTAGATAAAGAAAACGGGAAACTGATTTTCACTTTACAAAAAAAGGAAAAAGAGAAGGCACCCAAAGCACCTAAAGAACCTAAAGCAGATTAAGTATTGCTATAATATTAAAAAGGCATCCCGATGAATTGGCGATGCCTTTTTTTATGCGCTTAAATTTTCTAAAATAGAGTTATTGATTATTCCCCCAACGATAGCCATCAGATTTTAATCCAGCTAAATCTAAAATTCGGTGCACTACGGTATAAGCTACTTCTTCTATGGTTTTTGGTTTACTATAAAAACTGGGTGTAGCAGGGCAAATAATACCACCTGCTAAGGTCACTGTTTCCATATTTTTTATATGAATTAAATTATAGGGTGTTTCACGGGCCACTAAAATTAATTTTCTCCTTTCCTTTAAAATGACATCTGCTGCCCTAGTGACTAAATCATCACTTACCCCACTGGCTATTCTCCCTAAAGTGCCCATACTACAAGGAATTACAATCATGGTATTGTATTGAGCCGAACCAGATGCAAAAGGGGCATTAAAGTCGTTTTTATGGTAAAAAGTAAAAGGGTATTGGGTGTAATCTTGGTGGCCTAATTCGGTTTCCCATACAGTTTTAGCATTATCACTCATCACAATGCCCACAGCCTCATATTGATGGGGCATAGCGACTAAACAATCCAATAAAGATTTTGCATAAATGGCCCCGCTAGCACCCGTAATGGCAATTACAATTTTATTCATACAGTAATAACAAAAATAGGCACTAATTGTTGAATTCTACATAGCCCAAGTATTTACAGCTTAAATCTTGCATAAGATGGATTTTTATAATTAATTTACAGCAACCTTTTTTGTGCATAAAGCTAAGTATGGAGTAGATCCGTAATTTTTATGCAGTAAAAAGGGAAAATATATTTTTTAAACAAATAGGAGGGCCAAAACATGGATTTATTTTCAATAAAAAACAAGGTAATTATAGTTACAGGGGGTACGGGGGTGCTTGGGGGCAGTTTTGTTATTGCACTTGCCGAACAAGGGGCAACCGTGGTATTATTAGGTCAAAACGAAGCCGTTGGAAACGAAAGAGTTGCTGCTTTGCAAAAGCAAGGTAAAGAAGCTTTTTTTGTGGCAGCCAATGTATTACTAGAAGCCGATTTAATAAAAGCTAAAAATTCCATTGTAGAAAAATATGGTAAAATTGATGGCTTGGTCAATGGTGCGGGTGGAAACTTGCCAGATGGAATTTTACCACCGGGTGAAGATGTTTTTAAAATGAACATCGAAGGGATGAAAAAAACAATGGACTTGAATTTATGGGGTACCATTTTACCTGTTCAAGTGTTTGGTCCTGAAATTGCTAAAACGGGGGCGGGTAGTATTGTAAATATTTCTTCTGTGAATGCTAAGAGAACAGTCACTAGAGGATTGGGGTATAGTATGGGAAAAGCGGCGATTGATTTGTACACAAAATGGTTTGCTGTAGAAATGGCCAATCGTTATGGAGATGAAGTAAGAATTAATTCAATCATGCCCGGATTTTTTCTGACCAAACAAAATAAAAATTTATTAACCAATGAGGATGGAAGTTTAACCGAAAGAGGAAACTTAATCATCAAAAATACACCCTTTAAAAGATTTGGAAATCCCGATGAGTTAGTGGGTGCGTTGGTGTGGTTGTTAAGTGATGCATCAAAATTTGTGACAGGAATGGATATTGGTGTGGATGGAGGCTTTACCATTAATTCGGGAGTTTAATTTTTTAGTTAATAATGAATAAAAAAAATTTTCCCTCTTATAAATCCGTTGGCTATACCATGGAGCAAACCATGCGCTGGTATGGTCCAAAGGATCCTGTAAGTTTATCTGACATAAAACAAGCGGGTTGTTCTGGGGTGGTTACAGCACTTCATCATATCCCCAATGGAGAGGTTTGGACGAAAGAAGAAATCATTACTAGAAAAAACCACATTGAAGCCATGGGCCTTCAATGGACTGTAGTGGAAAGCATTCCTGTGTCTGAAGCCATTAAGACACAAACAGACGATTTTATAAAGCACATTGAAAATTATAAAAAAAGTATACAAAATTTAAGTGCTTGTGGTATCCATATTGTCACTTATAATTTTATGCCTGTAATGGATTGGACAAGAACCAATTTAGCTTTTCCAATGGAAGATGGTTCTTTGGCGCTAAATTTTGAAATAGCCGCTTTTATTGCATTTGATTTATTTATACTAAAAAGAAAGGATGCGGAAAAGGAATATACTAAAGAGCAAATAGCCGCTGCAAAAAATAAATTTGACAATGCAACAGAGACTCAAAAAAATGAAATAAAATCTAATATTATCAAAGGCTTGCCTGGAAGTGAAGAAAGCTTTACCATAGAAGAATTTGCAACCGCTTTAAAAACCTATGATGGTATAGACGCAGCAGGGTTAAGAAAAAATTTAATTTACTTTTTACAACAAGTAATACCTGTGGCTGAAGGAGTGGGCGTTAAAATGGTTATTCACCCCGATGATCCTCCGTATCCAATTTTGGGTTTGCCTAGAGTGGTGAGTACAGCCTCTGATTTAGAATTGTTATTTAATGCAGTACCTTCCTTAAGCAATGGCTTGTGCTTTTGTACAGGGTCTTTTGGTGTAAGAGCTGATAATGATTTGCCAGCGATGATCAAGCAATTTGGCCAAAGAATAAATTTTTTGCATTTAAGAAGTACCAGAAGAAATGAAGCAGGTGATTTTTACGAAGACAATCATTTAGAAGGGGACGTAGATATGTATGCAGTGATCAATGAGGTGGTGGATATCATGCAGCAGCGTAATATAAGTATCCCCATGCGTCCCGATCATGGACATCAAATGTTAGATGATTTAAAAAAGGTAACCAATCCAGGGTACTCGGCCATTGGAAGATTAAGGGGCTTGGCAGAACTAAGGGGGTTGGAATTGGGTATTATAAGAAATAAATATAAATAGTAAAAAGTATAAAAAAGCAGGACTAATATAAACAATTCCATGGCAGCAGCTAAAAACAATACCATTATCAATGATTCTTTTTTATTAGAGAGTCAATTGGCGAATCAATTGTATCATCAATATGCTGCAGGGTTACCTATTATAGATTACCACAATCACTTATCTGCGAAAGACATTGCACAAAATAGAAATTTTAAAACCATTACAGCTATTTGGCTTAAAGGGGATCATTATAAATGGAGAGCCATGCGGGCACTAGGTGTTTCAGAAAAATTCATTTCGGGTAAAGCCAATGATGAACAAAAGTTTTTAGCATGGGCAAGCGCTTTGCCTCATACTTTACGAAATCCGCTTTTTCATTGGTCTATCATGGAATTAAAAAATACCTTTGGAATAGACGCTTATTTAAATGAACAAAATGCTTTGTCTATTTATAAGAATACAACTAAGCAATTGCAAAAAAAGTCTTTAAGTACCAGAGGCATATTAACCAAATATAAAGTGGAGTTAGTGGGGACCACCGATGATCCATGTGATGATTTAAAATACCATCAACAAATAGCGAAAGACAAGTTTCCTATTAAAGTGCTACCCACATTTAGACCCGATAAGATTTTTAACATTCGAGATCCATTCACTTTCAAAAATTATATAAAGCAGTTAGAGCAAGCCAGTCAGCTTCAAATTAATTCTATCGATACTTTATTGGCAGCGCTTAAAAAAAGAGTGGATTATTTTCATGAGCATGGTTGTAAAATTGCAGACCATGGCTTGATATATTTACCAACCAACTTAAATAGAACTAAAGATTTGGATGCTGCTTTTGTAGCTTTTCTTCAAAATAAAAAGGCTTCCAATTTTGAGCAAGCCGATCAGTTTATTGGGGTAGTATTAGTGGCTTTGTCTAAAATGTATAGTAAGCAGGGATGGGTGCAACAATTTCATTTAGGCGCCATTAGAAATAATAACGAATCCTTACAAGAACAAATAGGGATAGATGCTGGAGCCGATTCTATGGGCGATTATCCACAATCGGTTAATTTATCTAATTTTTTAAATACGTTAGAAAAATCAGGGCAACTAGCTAAAACCATTTTATACAATTCTAATTCGGCAGACAATGAAGTTTTTGCTACCATGTGTGGTAATTTTAATGAAGCCGGCGTTAAAGGAAAAGTTCAATTTGGATCTGGCTGGTGGTTCTTAGATCAAAAAGATGGAATAGAAAAACAGCTCAATGCCTTATCCACGATGGGGGTGTTGTCTACTTTTATAGGCATGACCACTGACAGTAGAAGTTTTTTATCTTATTCAAGACATGAATACTTTAGAAGGATCCTTTGTAACTTATTAGCCAAAGAAATGGAAGCAGGCTTATTGCCTAAAGACCTGGCTTGGATAGGAAAAATCATTCAAGACATATGTTATTACAATGCAAAAAAATATTTTAATGTGTAGCTATGGATAAAGTATTTTGTTTTGGAGAAATTTTATTGCATTTTTCGCCCAAGGTGAACTCCGATTTTATAGCCGATCAAAATATGCCATTTTGTTTAGGCGGTGCAGAATTAAATGTAGCCACTGCCTTAGCCAATTGGAAACTTCCTGTTGCGTATGGCACTGCCATGCCTGACAATTTTTTATCCAAAGCTATTACTACTAACTTATCTGCTAAGCATATTGATACTTCGCCTATACATTTTTCAGGTAATAGAATGGGGATTTTTTATTTAGCCCAAGGAATGGATATGAAAAATGCGGCGGTCGTTTTTGATCGAGCAGATTCTTCTTTTGCCAATTTACAAAAAGGGATGATTGATTGGAAAAAGCAATTACAAGGTATTGGATGGTTTCATATCACTGCGATTTCTGCCTCTTTAACCCAATCAGCTACGGAGGTTTGTTTAGAAGCATTGGAAACAGCTTCTGCAATGGGTATTCCTATATCCATTGATTTAAATTATCGTCCCAAATTATGGCAATATGGAAAAACGCCTTTAGAAGTCATGCCTGAACTGGTTAAATATGCCAATGTGGTCATGGGGAATTTGTGGGCAGTAGAAAAAATGTTAGGGGTAAAATCCACCATCAAAGAAAGTGCTGGTAGTTCTGTAGACCAATTAAATAATGCAGCCAAAGAGAGCATGGATCAATTGAGTGTGCTTTATCCTAAAGCGCAACATATTGCATACACTTTTAGATTAGAAAATGAATATCATGGGGTATTAAAACAAGAGGATCAATTATTCATTTCCAAATTATATGCATTAGATAATATTATTAATATTGTAGGTAGTGGAGATTGTTTTATGGCTGGATTAATTTTTGCTATTCAACAAAATCAAACGCCTCAGGATAAAATTAATTTTGCTGCCGCCGCAGGAGTAGGCAAATTATATGAATTAGGAGATGCGACCGATCAAACCATTGAACAAATTAAAAAACGGATGTCATGAAAACAGAAAATCAAATGATTGAGTTGGTAAAATCATTAGGCGTTTTGCCTTTGTTTTATCATAAAGACCCAACTGTATGTGTGGCAGTGGTGAAAGCATTGTATCAAGCAGGGGTAAGATGTGTTGAGTTTACCAATAGAGGTGCCGCCGCATTTGAGAATTTTAAAATTATATTAGAAAATAGAAAACAATATTATCCTGATTTGATATTGGCTATTGGAACTATACATACGCAAAAGGAGGCACAAGCTTATATTGATGCAGGTGCCGATTTTTTAATTAGTCCTTTCTTTGATCAAGCGATTGCTGATACAGCTTATTTGCATAAAAAATTATGGATTCCAGGTTGTATGACGCCCACAGAAATACATACAGCTGAGACAGCGGGTTGTCATATGGTTAAATTATTTCCAGGCAATGTATTAGGACCTGGTTATGTTGCGGCCATCAAGCCTTTATTTCCTAATATGCATTTTTTAATAACCGGAGGCGTTGATACTTCTAAAGAAAATTTGGAAGCTTGGTTTAAAGTCGGTGTCATTGGAGTAGGGATGGGCAGTAAATTAATTACAACAGCTATCCTAGATTCCAAAAATTATGAGCATATTGAAAAAGAAACTTCAAAATTGCTCAGCCTGGTTAGTTCCCTAAAATAATATACATGTCAAATAAACCTATAGGAAATTATCGTTGGACTATCTGCGCATTGCTTTTTTTTGCTACCACCGTTAATTATTTAGATCGACAAGTATTAAGTTTACTTAAACCGGTTTTAGAAAAAGAATTTGATTGGAGCAATAGTGATTATGCCAATATAGCTTCTGTATTTCAATTTGTATATGCCATATGTATGTTATTTGCTGGCAGAATCATTGATAGATTAGGTACTAAATGGGGGTATGCTTGGGCCATTATTATCTGGTCCTTTGGCGCAGTGTTGCATGCATTTTCAGTCCCTATTGGTACTGGTATAGCCACGGCGCTTGGTTGGATAGGCATTGTAGCGGTACCCGTTTCTATTGCAGGATTTATGTTTTCAAGGGCGGTATTGGGATTTGGAGAAGCTGGGAATTTTCCTGCGGCTATAAAAGCCACAGCCGAATATTTTCCTAAAAAAGAGCGTGCTTTTGCAACTGGCATATTTAATTCAGGATCCAATGTAGGCGCTATTTTAGCACCCTTATCTGTTCCATGGATCGCTAAAAATTGGGGTTGGGAATCTGCTTTTATAATTATTGGGGCGGTGGGTTTTTTATGGCTAATTTTTTGGTTTATTTATTATGACAAACCCAATAAACAAAAAAGGATTTCGGCAACTGAGTTGGAATATATTCATGCTGATATGGAAACTGAACATAAAAATTTTGATGAAAAGCCAAGCCAAAATATTACTTGGACTACCTTATTAAAGTACAAACAAACCTGGGCTTTTGCCATTGGAAAATTTTTAACCGATGGGGTTTGGTGGTTTTTCTTATTTTGGTTACCTAGTTATTTAAAAGATCAATACAATATGGAAGGCACACAAATCATACTGCCTTTATCCGTATTGTATAGTCTAACCATGGTTGGTAGCATTGGCGGTGGATGGTTTCCCACCTATTTTATTAATAAAGGGGAAAAGCCTTATGAAGGGCGAATGAAAGCCATGTTGCTGATTGCATTTATCCCATTAGTCGTATTAGCCGTTCAACCATTGGGCTATCTTAGTTTTTGGATCCCTGTTCTTTTTATTGGTATTGGAGCATCTGCCCATCAAGCTTGGTCAGCCAATATTTATACGACGGTTTCTGATATGTTTCCAAAACGTTCTATTGCAACAGTAATTGGTATGGGGGGGATGGCAGGTGGAATGGGAGGTGTGGTTGTATCTAAAATTGGAGGTTGGTTATTTGATGCCCATAAATTAAAAGGGATTCATCAAGCTGTTAATTTGGCTTCTGAAAAAGGACTCACCCTTTATTTACAAAAAGTAAATGCCTTAAATAATATAGATGCTAAAGGGATTGCTATAAAGCTTTCTGAAAAAGAGTGGTCTCATTTGCCTGATAAAATACTACAACCTATTCAAGCCATGGATCCCATCCATTTTGAAGAATTTAGTGTGCTTCAAAAACAAATGATTCAACAAGAGATGTCAACCGCTTATGGGTATATGTTTGTTTTTTGTGCTACTGCCTATTTATTGGCATGGCGAATTATGAAATGGTTGGTACCACAAGAAAAATTAATTAACTTACCGTAATATATTAAATGATTATAATTGATTCTTTATGAAAAAATGTGCTTGGTTTATTATTGGATTATGTTTTTTTAATGTACGTGCTACATTAGCGCAAAATAATGTTGAATCTTTATTTAACGGAAAAGATTTAGCTGGTTGGGTACAATACAATGGGAAAGCAAAGTATACGGTTGAAAATGGAGAACTCGTGGGAAGAACTGTGTTGAATGAACCCAATAGTTTTTTATCTACTCAAAAGCAATATGGTGACTTTATTTTAGAATTAGATTTTAAAGTAGATGTGCATATGAATTCTGGAATACAATTCAGAAGTGAGTTGAATGATAACAACGACCATTGTGAAGTGACTGATCAACACACACCTAATCGAGTACATGGCTACCAAATGGAAATCGATCCTTCTGCAAGAGCATGGAGTGGAGGTATTTATGATGAAGCAAGAAGGGGATGGTTGTATCCTTTGGAATATAATAATGCGGCTAAAACTGCATTTAAGAACAATGAATGGAATCACTATAAAATTGAAGCTATAGGTAATAGTATTCGCACCTGGGTCAATGGCGTAGCTTGTGCGCACATCATTGACAATATGACTTTAAAGGGATTTATTTCTTTACAAGTGCATGAAATTGGGGATGCAAAAGATGCTGGACAAGAAGTAAGATGGAAGAATATAAAAATCCAAACTAAAAATTTAAAACCAGCTGCTCCAGATAATTTATTTGTGGTGAATTTAATTCCCAACACTATTTCTGCAGATGAGCAAAGAAATGGAGTGCGCCTTTTGTGGGATGGAGTGAGCACCAAAGGATGGAGAAGTGCGTATAAAACCACCTTCCCTGATAAAACTTGGTATATAAAAGAAGGTACTTTAAATGTAAGGGGAAGTTATGGTGGAGAAGCTGCCAATGGGGGTGATATTGTTACCTTGGAAGAATTTCATGCATTTGATTTACAATTTGAATTTCAAATTACAGATACCGCAAATAGTGGAGTAAAATATTTTGTGACTGAAAGAGAAAATAGCGGAGGTTCTGCGATTGGTTTGGAATATCAAATACTTGACGATGATAAACACCAAGATGCGCTTTTGGGTTCGATAGGCAATAGAACAATGGCTTCTTTGTACGATATGATTCCTGCATTAAAAATTGGCGAAGGCCGTAGAGAAAAAATTCCAATTGGTCAATGGAATAGGGGGCGTATAGTTGTTTTTCCTGATGGAAAAATTGAACATTGGATCAATGGTTGGAAAGTGGTGGAATACCAAAGAGGGACCCAATATTTTTATGCGCTGGTGGCAAAAAGTAAATATGTAATTTGGAATAATTTTGGAATGGCCGAAAAAGGACATATCTTATTACAAGAACATGGGTCACATGTTGCCTTTAGAAGTATTAAAATAAAAGAACTATAATAATCAATTGAAAAAATATTTAATAAGTAAAGTATGAAAAATTCAAGAAGAAATTTTATAAAGCAAACAGCTAAAGCAACGGCAGCCACTTATGCAGCTACTTTAGGGTTTTCTGCTAAAAGCTATGCCAACATTATCGGCGCCAATGACAGAGTGCGTTTAGGGGTAGTTGGTTTTTCAGATAGATTTAGAGGTTCGCATTTACCCAGCTTTTTGGATCATTACAAAGAATTAAATTTTGATTTAGTAGCGGTTTCTGATATTTGGAAAGTAAGAAGAGAAGAGGGAAAAGATTTTTTAGAAAAAACATTTAATCATTCTATCAGGGCTGCGCGTAACAATGAAGAATTATATGCAGGGAAGGACATTGATGGAGTGTTTATAAGCACAGCCGATTTTCAACATGCTATACATGCTACTGAAGCAGTAAATGCCGGCATGGATGTGTATTGTGAAAAACCATTTGCAGAAACGATGGAAGACAATCGAAATGCACTTAAGGTGATTAAAGCTTCGGATAGAATTGTACAAATAGGGTCACAAAGAAGGAGCGGCCCTAATTATAAAGCAGCTGCCGACTTTATTCAATCAGGAAAATTTGGTCCTATTACCATGGTAGAATTAGCCTGGAATGTGAATCAACCTGGAAGATGGAGAAGACCTGATTTAGTGGCTAAGTGTAAGGAAGAAGATTTAGATTGGAATCGTTTTTTATTAAATAGACCCCATGAAGATTTTGATCCGAGAAAATATTTAGAATACCGATTATTTTGGCCTTATTCTTCTGGAATGCCAGGACAATGGATGAGTCATCAAATTGATACGGTGAATTGGTTTAGCCAATTAGCACATCCAAGAAGTGTCACTGCCAATGGAGGTGTTTATGTTTGGAAGGATGGACGAAAAAATTGGGACACGACTACGGCTGTATTTGAATATGGACCTATCTATGACGCTAGTCAAGGATTTCAAGTGGTCTTTATGTCACGTATGCACAATGGAGATGAGAATCCATCAGAAATATATTATTCCAATGGGGGAGAGTTAAATTTAGTAACCAATAAGGTATCTTCCAATGGAGGGCTTAAAGCAGGACCAGCAACAGCCATGCACATGCAACCGAATCTTTTGTCCAATTATGACTTATCCAATAACGCAGCAAAAGTGGTCGCGTCAGCAAATACAGGCGGAGATGTACTTACTTCAACGCATGTAAGAAATTGGATGGAATGTATTAGAAGTCGAAAACAACCCAATGCGCCTGTTGAAGCAGGCTATCAGCACTCTATTGCCACCATCATGACCAATGCTGCTTGTAAAACAGGGGCGAAAGTTACTTTTGATGAAAGTACACAGGAAGTGATGGCCAATGGTAAAGTATTTAAGTATTAGAGTTTAAAACATATAACTATACAATTAAAAAACCTCGATGAAATTCATCGAGGTTTTTTAATTGTAAACACGGCAGCTTTATTGTTAATCGACTTTGTACATTTTCTCGTAATATTCTTCGGCCATTCTGTTGCTATCAAATTGGAAACGCACATCTTTCATTCCATTTTGAGTAATTTGACGCCAAGTATCTTTTTGTTCATAATACATTGGAACAATTTGATCATTTAAAATCTTATACATTTCATCTAAATCATAATCGTCTTGTTGTTGCGTGCTCATATGTGCGTAATCGGCTTTGGTTACTACAAAGCCATTGTTACCATGATTGATAAATTCTGGTATCCATCCATCGTCTGTAGAAAAATTAACGGCACCATTCATAGCAGCAGTCATTCCACTGGTACCTGAAGCTTCTCTTGGCACACGCGGGTTATTTAACCAGACATCTGAAGCTTGTTTCATTCTTTTACTCAAGGCTAATTCATAGCCAATGAGCACTGCCACATTATTATAATTTTTACTTAAGTGTACTAAATTATTAAACTGAGAAATAGCTGGATGATCTACTGGATAGGGTTTGCCTGCAAATATGATTTGTACTGGGTGCTTTGTATTAGAAAGCAATTTTTCAAATCGATCCAAATCCCAAGAGAGGAAGTCTGCTCTTTTATACCCTGCAAAACGTCTGGCCCAAACAATGGTTAATATATTGGGATCAAATACTTTTCCAGTTTGGTCTGCTACAATTTCAAAAGCACGCTTTTTTAAATACATTTTACGGTCATCAAAAGCAGCGTCCTCATTGTTTTCAGCAAAACGATACAATTGTTTATCGGCCCAATAGCGCCAATTTTGTGCATTTGTAACATGGGTAATAGGGCATATGCCCTCATATTTGCCCCAAAGTTCTCTACTTACATGTCCGTGTAATTCAGAAACACCGTTTGCTTTTCTAGCAAAACGAAGTGCAGCTAAAGAATGGTTGAATTGATCATCTTCAATGCCGGTTAATTTTCTTACTTCATCAATACTCAAACCACAGAAATAACCCATTTTATGACACAAATAAATATCGTGTTTTTCATTTCCAGCTTCTTCAGGGGTATGGGTGGTAAAAACCAAACGTTTTTTAACTTCGGCTAATGATTTGTATTTATTCAATAAATAAAAGGCTGCAGAAAATCCGTGCGCTTCATTTAAATGGTATACTTCGGGATTAAAGTTTATTTCATCAATTAATTTGGCGCCCGCCACGCCTAGTAAAATAAATTGAGCCACTTTGGTAGCCACATTGGCATCATATAAACGATGTGTTATTGTTTGTGATACGTAATCATTTTCTGGAAGGTCGGTACTTAATAAAAATAGGGGGGCACTACAAAAAGTATTTGGAGCTAAATAAAATGCTTTTACCCAAACAGGATGATCGTGAATTAATACTTGGTATTTAATGCCCGTATCTTCGAGGAAAGAATAAATTTTTTCCATAAAAGTTACCTGCAAAGTTTGGTCTTGATTGCGGGCTTGATCGTAATAGCCATATTTCCATAAAATGCCAACGCCTATTAAATTCTGATTCAACTCAAAAGCACTTCTTAAATGTGATCCTGCTAAAAATCCCAATCCGCCACTATAAATTTTCAATGGTTGGTGTATCGCAAATTCCATAGAAAAATAAGCTGCCTTCTTTTTAAATTGATCATTAATTGCATAAGGCACTTGATAGTTTCTAAAACTCATAAAAACGGGTTTGGTAATTTGGCTGCAATATAATGGTATTTAAAGAAAATGTAATTAATACACATTAAACTGTGGATAACAACCGTTTGCGGACTAAATTTGTGGATTATTTTTTCTTTTTTAACTTCCTTTTCTTGTTGTAGGTATCATTAAAGTAACAGGTCATATTACGGTGGTTCCCGCAATTGCCGTCTTCTTTAATGCTTATTTGATTGCCATCTATCTTAAAATGGATGATGCAAGCATCTCCTTTTTCTGTATAAGTGGCTGTATTTTTTGTAAAACTCATTAATCCTTTTAATTCTCCCACACAATCTCTATTGTCTCTTTCGAAGTGCATGAAAAATTGATATTTACCTTGTACCGTATAATCTCTGATAGATATAAAATTTTTAGCATCTCTACCGTAATCTCCACTAAATGGATTATTCATAGGCAGGGTGTCTAGCGGATTTATAACCTTACTATTTTCTGGTTTTTTATTGCTATCAAAATAGATGAGTCTAAAAGTGCTATCAATATAAGCCCAACCCTTTTTTTCATAGGTCAATGAATTGTCTGCACTCATTTTATTTTCTTCTACCAAAAAAGAGGGTTCTTTGTTGATGTTTAAAATTTTACCATATTGTTTTGAACCTTTATTTTCCTCTTTAAAATCGGTGATTACTTTATAGCCAAGGTATTTGTTCTTTTTGCTAAAAACGATAATACAAATTTCAAAATTGGTGCTGTGTTGAATTCTAAAAAGTAAATAATACTCTTCCTCTTTTTCTATTTTAAAGATGGGATGTAATACCGCTTTTTTATCTGTTTTACTAACGATATTTTCTACTATAGAATCCGGTACAAATTGAGCCAATGCTTTTCTGCCAATCACTAAAGTGTCTGTAAAGCGATTTAAATTGGTGTCAGATATAGTAACCGGCAATACGGCCACTTTAAATATTTTGTTAAAATCGTTTATTTTAATAGGGGTATTCCCTGATAGGTCTGTTTTTTCTTCAGAACAAGCCATCATTAAACAGACCAACCCATAAAGGTAACACCTGCGCATGTTCATTTTTTTTGCTAAAATAGACTAACAAACCGAGTTCCACAAAGCTTTTATCATTAAATTTACATATAAACTAGGAAGACCTATTATGGCTGACAAGTCTTTAGATAATTTACATGAATCTGTGTCCATTCAAAATAAGAAAGGATGGCGTAAATTATTAGCTTTTATTGGCCCTGCTTACTTAGTAAGTGTAGGCTATATGGATCCAGGCAATTGGGCCACTGATTTACAAGGCGGGGCTAAATTTGGTTATCAATTAATATGGGTCTTATTACTAAGTAATTTAATGGCCATTTTATTGCAAAGCTTAAGTGCAAGATTAGGCATTGTGCGTCGATTAGATTTAGCGCAAGCCAATCGAGAAACCTATCCTCCTTTTATCAATTTTATTTTATACATCTTAGCGGAATTGGCCATTGCTGCAACTGATTTGGCGGAAGTGCTGGGAATGGCCATTGGTATTAAATTATTAACAGGAATGCCATTGATGTATGGTACCATGATAACTGTATTTGATACCTTTTTATTTTTGTTTTTGCAACGTTATGGTATTCGAAAAATGGAAGCTTTTATATTAGTATTAGTAGCGACGATTGGATTTAGTTTTTTAATGCAAATGTTTATTGCAAAACCAGATTTATCTTATGCTATAAAAGGGTTTATACCAACCAATTTATCGCCTGAAGCATTATACATTGCGGTGGGTATCATTGGGGCCACGGTGATGCCACATAATTTATATTTACATTCTGCCTTGGTGCAAACACGAAAAATTGAAAGAAGTAGTAAAGGAATTCGAAAATCTATTTTGTATAATTTTATTGATAGTGCAGTGGCTTTAAATGCAGCCTTTTTTGTAAATGCAGCTATTTTAATTTTGGCAGCTACTGCTTTTTTTACTACAGGGAATACACAGGTGGCTAGAATAGAGGAAGCACATTCGATGCTAGCCCCTTTATTAGGATCTACATTAGCGCCTACTTTATTTGCCATTGCATTAATAGCTGCAGGTCAGAGCTCAACTGTGACGGGTACTTTGGCTGGTCAAATAGTAATGGAAGGCTATTTGAAGCTGAGATTAAATCCTTGGATTAGAAGATTATTAACTAGGCTAATTGCTATTGTACCAGCGATATTAGTTATTGGTATCATGGGAGAAGAACATGTTGATGAACTATTGGTTTTGAGTCAGGTTATATTAAGTTTGCAATTAGGATTTGCAGTCATCCCTTTGATACATTTTGTGAGTGATAAAACCACCATGGGCGAATTTGTGATTGGGTGGAAAGTGAAATTAATGGCTTGGGTGGTAGCTAGTATTTTAGTTTTTTTAAATGGTAATTTAGTAATTGGGTTTGTGACTAGCTTTTATAATGGGACAGGAAACGGGGTATTAAAAGTATTGCTAATTATTCTAGTACTTTTATTTTTGGCATTGCTCATCTATATTATTGTATTCCCTATTTTCTTAAAAAGACACCACGCAACAGTGGAAGAAGGTTTTCATGGAGAAATGATTGAATTAGATTGGACTCAAGATGCTCCGGTAAATAAAATTGTCATTGCTGTTGATTTTTCAGTGGCTGATGCGAGACTTATTAAAACAGCTGTCCAACATGCACACGAAGCAACCGAATTTATTTTTATACATGTAGTAGAAAGCGCCACTGCTAAATATTTGCGAGAATCGAGTGATGATATTGAAACCAGAAAAGACCAGGCAAGGTTAGATACCTATGCGCATGCCTTGCAATTAAAAGGGTATAAGGTCACTACTTATTTAGGCTATGAAAATAGAGTGAAGGAAATAGTTAAAATGGTTGAAACTTATGACGCTAAATTATTGGTCATGGGCGGTCATCGCCACCAAGGCTGGAAAGATTATATTTTTGGAGAGACCATTGAATCAGTTAGGCATAAAGTAAAAATCCCTGTTTTAATAGTGAATACCTAAATGGTAGTTAAATGGACATTTTTACTAGCTAATAGCAGCTTTTTTTAATGCTATATTTTGTACATTTGTATACAAAATTTTAAACACTATGGGACAAAAGATTAAAGTAGCCAATCCAGTGGTTGAATTGGATGGCGATGAGATGACTAGAATTATTTGGAAATTTATCAAAGACAAATTAATTCTTCCTTATTTAGAGATTGATATTAAGTATTACGATTTAGGAATGGAATATCGTGATGAGACTAATGACCAAGTAACTGTTGACGCAGCCAATGCCATTAAACAATATGGAGTGGGTATCAAATGTGCTACCATAACGCCCGATGAACAAAGAGTAGAAGAATTTAAACTAAAACAAATGTGGAAGAGTCCAAATGGGACTATTCGTAATATATTAGATGGCACTGTTTTTAGAGAGCCAATTGTTTGTAACAATGTGCCTCGTTTAGTACCTAATTGGACGGCACCTATTTGTATTGGTCGTCACGCATTTGGAGATCAATATCGTGCAACTGATTTTGTAACCAAAGGTAAAGGGAAATTAACGATTAAGTTTGAAGGGGAGGATGGTACCAAACAAGAGTTTGAAGTATTTAATTTTAAAGGAGATGGCGTTGCCATGGCGATGTACAATACTGATGAAAGTATTTATGGTTTTGCACGTGCTTGTTTTAACCAAGCATTAGCAAAAAAATGGCCTTTATACTTGTCTACTAAGAATACGATTTTGAAAAAATACGATGGTCGTTTCAAAGATATTTTTGAAGATGTATATCAGAATGAATTCAAAGCTAAATATGCAGCCGCTGGAATTACTTATGAGCACCGTTTAATTGATGATATGGTAGCGAGTGCCTTAAAATGGAATGGTAATTTTGTTTGGGCTTGTAAAAATTATGATGGGGATGTACAATCAGATACCGTAGCACAAGGTTTCGGCTCATTGGGTTTAATGACTTCAACTTTAATTACCCCCGATGGTAAAGTAATGGAAGCTGAAGCAGCACATGGTACTGTAACCCGTCATTATCGCGAGCATCAAAAAGGGAATAGAACTTCTACTAACCCTATTGCATCCATTTTTGCATGGACAAGAGGATTAGAGTTCCGTGGTCAATTAGATAATAACCAAGAATTAATTCATTTCTCTAAAGCTTTGGAAGAAGTGTGTGTGGAGACAGTGGAGTCGGGTATTATGACCAAAGACTTAGCAGTTTGTGTGCACGGTAATAAAGTTAAACATGGCGATCATTATGTGTATACTGAAGAGTTCTTGGACGCACTGGATTCGAATTTGCAAAAAAAGCTTGCTCAATAAAATATAGCAATCCTTTTTTGCAACTCTTATGATTTTAAATTTTCTTTGAAAATTTTGCAAAAAAAGCTTGCTCAATAAATATCTTGCTCAATAAATATTAATTAAGCCTTAAAATATAAAAAGCCATCTCGAATGTACGGGATGGCTTTTTTAATCTGTGTAAATTAATTTACGCTTTTTTCATGCAGTCTTTTCCGCAATCATGTTTGCAATCTTTAGCACTACACATATGTCCTTTTTCTCCATGATTGGCAATATGTCCAGCCCCATTTTTATGGCAGGCGGCAGTGCATTTATGTTCTGCTTTATGACAATCTGCAGTGCATTTATCGGCAGCAAAAGAAAAGTTAGCAGCCATTAAAAATAATCCAGCGAATAGTAGTTTTTTCATAGTTTATTTTTTTGGTCAAAAATTATTTTGTTAATACTAATATACGAAATTGTTTTGGGTTAGTGTAAATTTAATGCGTTGTATTTGTTAAAAATTTTAAACTAGTTAAATAAGTTATTATTGCAATACTTCTAAAATGGGTTTTCCAATGGAGCCACTAGGCATTTGGATGCCTAGTAAAGTACTTATAGTAGGAGCGATATCGGTCATGTAGGTCATGCTATTCACAACGCCTTTTTTAATACCAGTGCCATACCATAATAAAGGTATATGTGCATCATAGTTATACAATACACCGTGGCTGGTTCCTGTAGGGTAGCCATCTACTACTCCCGACTTTGTCAAAAGCATTAAATCTCCACTTCGTTGTGGAGTGAAACCGTTGACAATTCTTTCTCTTAAACTTTGCGGAAGGGGGGCATTGGCTGCTTTTCTACTTTCTACTACTTGTAAGACCAAGGGCTTTTTTTCTAAATAATTAGTAAGTATACTTGTTAGTTTGTCCGATGTAATATTTAAACTATCCATTAAGCCATGGTTAAAATAAATATTGTATTCACTCACGGCACTAATTATTTTAGGATTCAAATTATTGCTGCTTAAACAAGCAAGAATATCATTTTTTAAAGCGCCATCATCGTAGTTGTCGCCAGGTAAATTATGTTTCTTTGCAAATGCAGGTATATTGGCTACTGCATGATCTGCCGTTAAAAATACAGTGTAATTGTCTTTCCCAACTTGTTGATCTAAGAAGCTAAAAAAATTCGCAATAGTTTCATCTAGTTTAATATACCCATCTAAGGTTTCCCATGAGTCGGGGCCAAATGAATGACCGATATAATCGGGGGAAGAAAAACTAATGGCCAACATATCGGTGATGGCATCTGCACCCAACTGTTCATTCAATAAAGCCTGTTTGGCTAACTCAATCACTAAATCATTTCCATAAGGGGTAGAAGCAATTTTGCCATAATCTTTCCCAATAAATTCTTTCAAGCTATACGGGAAATGTTTAGCCTCTTTCCCAAAGGGTGTTCCTTCGTATTTGTTTTCATCGTTATCGCAATTGGCTTCATAAATGGAATTTGGCAAACTTAAGTTCCAGTTTTTATTGTATAAACTATCAGGGCGGTGTAAGGCATTGTAGTTGGTTACCCAAGTTGGCAATGATTGTCCATAATAAGTGGAGCTAATAAAATTTCCCGATTTGGAATCATACCAATACGCGCCGTTGGCTGCATGACCAGCTGGAATAATGGCACCACGATCTTTAATTGAAATACCAAACACTTTACTTTTGAAATTAGAAGCTAATTTTAATTCATCACCAAGGGTGCTTGTCCAAACATTCGCAGGACTCATTTGACCAGCACTATTATTGTTGCTTCCGATAGTTTGAACGGTATTGTCTTCGACACAATACACTGTCCTTTGTTTTACATTATCAAACCATGAGTTTCCAGTAATGCCATGAATGGAGGGGGTGCTTCCCGTATAGACACAGGTATGTCCACAAGCAGTAACGGTTGGGACATAAGGAATTAAAGTGTTGTTGCAAGTGGCCCCTTCATTTACAAAACGTAGAAACCCATTATTACTCGTAAAAAAAGGTTTGAAACGGTTCACATAGTCCCATCTCATTTGATCAATTACTATTCCAATCACCAATTTTGGCTTGGGGTTGGTTTTTGAAGTGGAGGTAACTAATTTAGGCTTTTGCGCATGGGTTGTAAGGGCTAAAAAGCAAAAACATAGGAATACTAAATATCTCATGGGATTCAATTTTTGGTGCTGTGGTAGGCCTCTTTTTAAAAAGGCATTGCACTTGCAATTTACAGCTATTTATTAAGCTAATAAAGTGAAAAAAATCATTAAATTTGCTTAACACAAAAAGATAATATGGCAGATATATTTGAAAGGTTAATCAAAAATTACGGACCCATTGGTCAATACCGCGAAAGAGCGCATGGCTATTTTGCTTTTCCTAAATTAGAGGGAGAAATTGGCTCAAAAATGAAATTTAGAGGACAAGAGATGATTGTTTGGAGTTTGAATAATTATCTAGGATTGGCCAATCATCCAGAAGTACGTAAGGCAGATGCCGATGCCAGTGCGAAATATGGTTTGGCTTTACCTATGGGTGCTAGAATGATGAGTGGAAATAGCGATTTACATGAGCAATTAGAAAGGGAATTGGCCGCATTTGAATGTAAAGAAGATGCAATATTAATGAACTATGGATATCAAGGAATCATGAGTGCCATAGATGCTTTGTGTGGAAGACATGATGTGGTAGTATATGATGCAGAATGTCATGCTTGTATTATTGATGCCTTAAGAATGATACCAGGGCATCGATTTGTATTCAAGCACAATGATTTAGAAGATTGTGAGAAGCAATTGGGAAGAGCACAAGCTTTAGTGGATAAACAAGCTTCAGGTGGAATATTGGTGATTACAGAAGGTGTTTTTGGAATGGCCGGAGACCAAGGTAAATTAAAAGAAATTGCAGCGCTAAAAAAGAAAATTTCTTTTCGTTTATTAGTAGATGATGCACATGGTTTTGGCACTTTAGGCAAAACTGGAGCAGGGGCTGGAGAGGAGCAAGGTTGTCAAGATGAAATAGATTTGTACTTTTCTACTTTTGCAAAAAGCATGGCCTCTATTGGTGCTTTTATGGCTGGGCCTAGAACCATCATTGATTATATCAGGTACAATATTCGTTCTCAAATTTTTGCTAAAAGTTTACCTATGCCTTACGTGGTTGGAAACTTAAAGCGGTTGGAGTTAATAAAATCAAAGCCTGAGTTGAAAGCTAAGCTTTGGAAAAATGCATTGGCCTTACAAAATGGGTTAAAAGAAAAAGGGTTTGATATTGGTAAAACCGATTCGGTAGTGACACCCGTTTATATGAAAGGTGGTGTAGAAGAAGCAACAGCGATGGTGATGGATATAAGGGAAAACTATAAAATATTTTGTTCCATTGTAGTGTATCCAGTTATCCCCAAAGGACATATTATTTACAGACTCATCCCTACGGCCGATCATACACAAGAAGAAATTGATTTAACCTTGAAAGCATTTAGTGAGACTAAAGCTAAATTAGATGCTGGGATGTACCAATCGGATCTAATTCCAGATATGGCCAATAAATAGTTTCTCTTTTTTAAAAGTAATTTGAGGTATTAATGTAAGGATAACTATTAAAGTAAGTCTAGCTGATTCTGTTCTTTTTTGAGTACTTCTATACTTACGTTTAGTTCAAACCCAATCAATAAGATTAGGGCGTTGATGTATACCAAGGTCATTACCACCAGTACCGTTCCAATGGATCCATAAATTTTATTGTAACTACTAAAGTGGTTTACCCAATAGGAAAAGCCCAAGGTCGTAAGTAACATGAGTAAAGTAGACAACAAGGCCCCAGGAGACATTAAGGACCATTTTTCTTTAATAAGTGGAGCGTACTTATAAATAAAGGCGTTTCCAAAAAATAATAAAAGAATAATCACGCTCCATCTTACCGAATTCCAATAAGGTACAATAGTTTTTCTTTTGATATCAAATACTTCTCTTAATAATCTGGTCAATTGGTCTTGTCCTATCAATACTAGTAAGCTAGCAAAAACCAATAAAATTAAAATAATGGTAAGTCTAATGGCCCTCATTCTTTGGTGCAAGAAAAAAGGTTTGTTTTGCATAATAGATTTGTCAAAACTTCTGATAATGCCGGTCATGGCATTGGAGGCATAAAAAAGTAAGAGTAAAAATCCAAAAGAAAAAACACCCACATGCTGACTAAGTAAATCATTGATTATTTCTAAAATAAATCTATAAGTACTAGAATTGGGTGCAATGTCTTTGAAAACTGAAAGGATTTGTTTTTTTATTTTAAAAGTGGAAGGGAAATAGGGGATAATAGAAAACAAGAAAAGAAATCCTGCTGGCAAAGCCATGATTAAATTAAAGGAAATAGCTGACGCCCGATCGTATAAACCTAAGGTATTTAATTGCTTGAATAAAAATTTAAGTACCTGATATAAATTAACATGCTGAAAGCCTGGGATATAAATAACTTTAGCCTTTCGTTTTAAAAATAAAAACGGAGGTTTCACAAGTAGTAAAAATAGGGATCTAATTTCTTTCAATAAATTCAAGGAGGCAATTTTTTAAATATAAATTTACAACTTATTTTATTGTTCTTTTTGCTTCTTCTTCGCTTGGTATTCGTCTAGTTTAAGCTGGTATTCTTTTGCAAATTTCATATGCTCAGTATAATTGGAACTAAAGTGATGGTAGCCACTGAAATCAGCTTTGGCCACAAAATAAATATAATTGGTGTTGGGTGCCTCTAAAACTAAATCAATGGTTTTAGGCGCAGGGGTTCCAATTGGGCCAGGAGGCAATCCTTTATTCCTATAGGTATTATAAGGAGAGGGGTTGGTTAAATATTTATCATAGATCCTGGTGATCGTAAAATCTTGCATCGCATATTTGATAGTGGGGCATGCTTGTAAAGGCATATTTATTTTAAGTCTGTTTTGATACACGCTTGCAATAATGGTTTTGTCAGAATCATTATTGGTTTCTTCTTCCACTATGGAAGCTAAAGTATACACTTCATTTTTTGATAGGCCTAAAGTTTTTGCTTTTTCTAAACGATCATTCTTGTTCCAGAATACCTCAGCAGCAGCTTTCATTTTTTGCAAAATTTTAGTCATTGGGGTAGACCAATAAAACTCATAGGTATTTGGAATAAACAAAGTGAGTAATTGCGTAGTATCAGTTTCAAATTTTGCCAAAGAGTCGTTGCTATTTAAATAAGTAGCACAATCGGAACTATCGGTAGAGAAAGTGGTTGCAATTAATTTGGCCAATTCTGCTCTAGTGCGCACTTTATTTAAAACGAATTTAACGCTTGCTTGATGATTGTTTCGAAGCATGCGCAATAAGGTTAATAGGCTCGTGTTTTTTAACACTAAAAACTTTCCCGGCTTAAGTTTATCTTCTACCTGTAAAATTTTTGCAAAAAATAAAAAGCTAGGTTTGTCAAGAATAATTTTTTTTGCCACTAATGTATCTGCTAAATTGGAAAGACCTGTTTGAGTATAAACAAAACTTGTTTTTTCGCCTGAGAAATGAGTGGTTTTCAGCAATAAATTATAACTGGTATACACCAATGCAAAAACTAAAACTAAGTAAAATATCTTTTTCATTTTGGACGGGGTACACTTACTTTAAAAAGTACATTCAATAATACAATAAAAATCCCTCCCGATTGCTGGGGAGGGATAAAATATTTTTAAGCTTAAATTAGTAGTCTATTTCTTATCATTGGCAGGGGCAGCAGCTGGAGCAGAGGCAGGAGCAGCTGCAGGAGCTGGACTGGCTGCTGGGGCAGTGATAGAAGTATTTACTTTATTCAATATTCCTTTATCGCCATCAGTATCACCTGATTTTAAAAACAGGGTAGAAGTCATCGCTAAAATTGCTATGACCGCCGCAAATATCCAAGTGCCTTTTTCAAGCACATCAGTGGTTTGCTTAACGCCCATGAAATTGTTGGTTAAACCGCCTACGTTGGCATTTAAACCGCCACCCTTTGGATTTTGTATTAAAACCATAAATCCTAGGCCAGCAGACGCTGCAATAATTAATATTAAGTAGAGTGTTATCATTTTCTTTGTTTTAGTTGTTCTATTCTTGACGCAAAATAAACGGATTTTTCAGGAAAAATAAAACTTAATTTAGAATAGACGTCAATTGCCTTGCGTTTATTGCCTTGTTTTAGCCAAACCTCAGCCATGGCTTCGGTGATGACATCTGCGGTGGTATTGGCTTTTTCAGCTATAGCAGCGATCGCTTTCTCCTGTTCTTCCCCTATTTCAGCAATTTGAGGGCTACCATCCTTGGTTTTTAGTACTTTAAGCCAAGCCGTAAAGCTTCTTAATTGCTTGGTGAACTTGTCCTGAGGCACTTTAGATAAGTCTATTTCTATGCCTTGGGCTGCAAAATAGTCTCTCTGAAGCGGGGTCATTTCTGCATCAAAAGCCAATTGCTCCTCTTGTAAAGGCTCTTTAAATTGAGCCAATTGATCTGATATAATGCTTACTAACTTTGTTTCCATTGGTGCAGAAAGAGCATCTTCTTCCTCCAATTGCATTAAATGGTGTAATTGTAAATTATTGGGGAAATAGACACTTGTTTTTTGTAATTGGTTTGCAAACAATGGCGAATCGACCATTTCATATTTTTTAGCTAATAATAACTGTAAAATTGGACTATAGGGATGTGTATTTACCCATTGTTCCATTTCGGTAGTTTCGATGGCTTCTAATGCAGCATGACCTGTCCACTGATTTAATATAGAATTAATTAAAGTAGAAGTCATGAATTACCAGTTTGAAAAAATTTGATTGAAAATATCATCTGTTATATTTCTAAGAATGTCATCCATTAATTGACTTTCTGCAGCTTGTAAAGTTAAGTTGGCAGAAAAATCAAAATTTCTAGTCACATCAAATTCTTGTTCTTTATTTTCTAAGGTCTTTTTTAAAAGTACATGTACCGTAACGGTAAGTCGATTGGTGCTTGCTTGTTGTGCGCTAACTCCCACTGTTTGAGATGGGTCGTAGTTGGTAATGGTAGCATAAATTTGATAATGTGCTTCATCACTATTAGTACGTGTAAGCTTGGTGCCGTTGATAATTTTTTGTAGCAACTTGTCGGTTAATTGCGGAGCCAACTGTGGATTAATATACCTTGCCTTATTTTCTATGAATGCAATTTTGACTGTTTTAATATTTTCAGGAATCACCGCATCTCTAAAACTATAAATGCCACAACTGGTCAGTAAGGTGCTTGCCATTGCTGCCATAAAAAGTAGTTTTATAGCCATTCCTTTTTTAGGATACATTTTGGTTGAAATAAAATTATTCTTCAATGTCGTATTCTTTTATTTTTCTGTATAAAGTTCTTTCACTGATACCTAAATCAGTAGAAGCGTCTTTGCGGCGACCACGATGTTTTTTTAATGCCTTTAAAATTAGTTCTTTTTCTTTATCCATAATATTTAAGGATTCTTCCACCTCATAATGTCCATTTGATTCATTGTCAAGTAGGATAGGTTGAGGCGAATTGATGTGAACCGTAGGATTGATGGAATTAGCATGGTGACTCATACTACCCGCTGGTTTTAAATCTTCTTTTAATTCATTGATTATTGAATCTTTATTAAAATTAGAATGATTGGTTCCTGAAATAGAAGGGTTTTGTAATATCTCCAGAAACATTTTCTTTAATTCATTCACGTCCTTTTTCATATCAAAGAAAAGCTTGTACAGTATTTCTCTTTCATTGGCAAATTCACCTACTGGGGTGCCGCCTGTCACCATGGGTACACTATTTACATTCAGAATGGGTAAGAACCCAGCCAATACTTCTGCATTGATGTGTTCTACTTTGCTTAAAACTGAAATTTGTTCAGCAATGTTTTTTAATTCACGCACATTGCCCGGCCAAGGATACTCGGCAAGTAATTTTCGAGCTTCTTCGTCTAAGAAGATGGGTTTTGTTTTATACTTTTCGGCAAAGTCTACTACAAACTTTCTAAACAATAAGGGAATATCCTCTTTTCGATCTCTTAAGGAAGGGACTCTAATAGGTACTGTATTCAAACGATAATATAAGTCTTCTCTAAATTTTCCTTTTTGTGTAAACTCTAATAATTCTCTGTTGGTGGCAGCTACTACTCTTACATCTGATTTTTGAACCTTGGAAGAACCCACTCTAATAAATTCTCCTGTTTCTAATACACGTAATAAGCGAGCCTGTGTACCTAAAGGCAATTCTCCAATTTCATCTAAAAATATAGTACCACCACTTACGGTTTCAAAATAACCTTTTCGGCTATCCACCGCGCCGGTAAAAGAACCTTTTTCATGTCCAAACAATTCTGAATCAATAGTGCCTTCGGGAATAGCGCCACAGTTGACGGCAATAAATGGATTGTGCTTTCGGGCCGATAAACTATGGATGATTTGTGAAAAAACTTCTTTACCTACACCGCTTTCTCCAACGATGAGTACTGTTAAATCGGTGCCTGCCACTTGTTCAGCAGTATTTAATGCATGATTAATAGCGGGGGTATTACCAATAATGCTAAACCTATTTTTTAATGCTTGTAAATCCATTTTAATTATTTTTTATGGCGCCAATTAAAGTGCCTTTCGTATAATGGGTAATCACAATGTTGACATAGTCTCCTTTTTTAAGCGGGGTCGTATTGTCTTTATTTGCTTTTGGAAAAACGACTACTTTATTTTGACTGGTTCTGCCCATCCATTCTGCATCGCTTTTCTTACTATTGCCTTCAATTAAAACTTCGTAACATTTTCCTAATTCTTTTTTATTACTCTCATTAGATAAAGTCCATTGCATGTCTACAATTTCTTGCAGCCTTCTTTTTTTAATGTCCAATGGAACATCATCTTCGTATCTTTTTTCAGCGAGGGTGCCAGGACGCTCCGAATAAAAATACATGTAGCAATAATCATAGGCTGATTGTTGCATGATGCTGATGGTATCTTGATGGTCTTGTTCTGTTTCGGTACAAAAGCCAGCGATGATATCTGCTGAAATACTACATTCAGGCATGAGTTCTTTGATGCGGGCCACTTTAGATAAATACCATTCGCGCGTGTAGGTTCGGTTCATTAACTGTAAAACCCTACTACTGCCGCTTTGAACAGGCAAGTGAATGTATTTGCAAATATTGTGGTACTTCATCATCGCAAACAATACTTCATCAGTAATGTCTTTGGGATGCGAAGTGCTAAATCGAACTCTTAATTGTGGGCTTATTAAAGCAACGCTTTCTAATAGTTGCGCGAAAGTTACTTGTAAGTTAGTTTCTGGATTGTTCCAGTAATAGCTATCTACATTTTGTCCTAATAAAGTAACTTCTTTATAACCTTTTTCAAAAAGGTCTCTACATTCTGCAACTATGGAAAATGCATCTCTACTTCTTTCGCGTCCTCTGGTAAATGGAACCACACAAAAGCTACACATATTATTACAGCCACGCATGATAGAAACAAATCCGCTGATTCCATTACTGTCTATACGAACAGGGGAGATATCGGAATAAGTTTCGTCACGGCTTAATAATACATTCACCGCTTTTTGCCCAGTGCCCGCTTCAATAATTAAGTCAGGTAAGGTTCGATAGGCATCAGGACCTACGACTAAATCCACCAATTTTTCTTCTTCTAATAATTTTGATTTTAACCTTTCAGCCATGCAGCCTAAAATACCCACTAGCATGCCTGGCTTTTGCTGTTTGTATTTTCTAAATTCAGTTAATCTTTTACGTACAGTGAGCTCTGCTTTTTCGCGAATAGAACAGGTATTGATTAATATTAGATCTGCTTGTTCGATATTTCGGGTACTTCCAAATCCATTATTCTCTAAAATAGAAGCCACTACTTCACTATCCGCAAAGTTCATAGCACAACCATAACTTTCGATATAGAAATGTTTGGCAAATGGATCTTTTTTTAAGGTAGATACATAGGCTTCCCCTTGTCTCTGTTCGTCATGTTCTTTGGTCGCCATTGTAAATAATTCCATACCATCTAGATTTGAATCGCAAATTTAGTTAAAAAAATAGAATGTGTCAACTTGTCAGCCAATTCTTCTAATTATTTGATTATGAAACCATTACTAAAAACGGCTACTTAGATCTTAACATTTTATATATAATTAATAATCAATGATTTAGTGATCCCTTCTTATATTTGATTAAAATAAGGGACATGTTAAAAGGGCTTACACTTTTATTGTTGTTA